>JAHDCQ010000258.1 GCA_020629845.1 Saprospiraceae bacterium
TCTATAATAATTTCATCCCTCTGGGATTGATTTCCCTTTTGTGTGCATACGGTATGTCCTAATACTTTGTACCTGATACTTGATACCTCTTCGATACATTTATCTGCAATAAAGTTAACGCAGCAAAACTTATTTTGTGTAAGGATAGTGGGAAATAATCAGTAGAAAGAGAAAAAATATGGATTTTTGTCCGCTAATGGTTTACTTCTGCGTCTATCTTTGCCTATAATTACTTTGCATACAGAATGATAAGTACTCAATGAGTGAATGAAAGAATGATGAATGAGTGAATAATTATAAATTCCATTCAGTCATTCAGTCATTAAATATTCACTCATTGAGTATTTATACAGAATACTTTTATGCACTACCAAAATTAAAAATGAGAGAAGCATATATTTTCGATGCCATCCGTAGTCCAAGAGGGAAAGGCGATAAGGAAAAGGGAGCCTTACGAAATATCAAACCTGTGCAATTGTTATCGCAATTGTATGGTGCCTTGGAGAAGCGAAACGGCATTGATTCCAAGGCGGTTGAAGCCGTGATTTTAGGATGCGTTGGACAAACGCAAGGACAAGGCTCAGATATTGCCAAAATCTCTACCCTCTATCACGGTTGGGGTGAACATATAGATGGAATGACGGTGAATACCTTCTGTTCGTCAGGCTTGACAGCGATTAGTTTGGGGTATGCTAAAGTGAAAGCGGGACTTTCTGATATGGTAGTAGCTGGTGGTATTGAAATGCTTTCGCAAGTGCCCATGTTTGCAGATAAGGGCGCGTGGTTTGCAGACGCGGAGGTGACTGAAAAAACAGGCTACACCATCATGGGCGTTTCTGCGGATTTGATTGCAAGCATCGAAGGTTTTTCCGTGGAAGAATTGAATCAATACGCGGTACAATCGCACCAGCGCGCTGCTTATGCCACGCAAGCAGGCTACTTCAACCATTCACTTATTCCTATCAAAAATGAATCGGGCGAAACAGTTTTAGCAGTAGATGAGTGCATTCGCCCAACCACAAGCATGGAAAAACTTCAGCATTTTCCTCCCATTTTTGAAGCGTTTACTACGCCACACATAAGGGAAAAAATAAAGCAACTTTATCCCGAAGTCGAAAAGCTGCGGCACTTGCACAATTTAGGTACATCTCCCGCTTTAGCGGATGGTGCAAGTCTTTTACTCATCGGTAGTTTGGAAAAAGGACAAGCATTAGGCTTAAGCCCTAAAGCTAAAATCCGCGCTTATGACAGCACTGCCTGCGAACCTATTATTATGCTACTCGGTGGCCAATATGCAGCACAAAATGCGGTAAAAAAAGCAGGCCTTTCCATGCAAGATATTGGATTGCACAACTTTGCAGAAGCCTTTTCTGCTTCCTGCCTGAAATATCAGCGCGACCTAGAAGTAGATGCCGATAAATTCAATGTAAATGGTGGCACGATGACTATGGGACATGCACAAGGCGCAAGTGGCGCAATGATAAGTACTACCCTACTCGAAGAAATGCGTCGGCGTGATGTGCAGTTTGGACTGGCTAGTATTAGTGGCGGCGCAGGCTTAGGGGCTGCTATGGTGGTAGAGTTGGTGTAAAGCTATTTTAGGACAAGGCAGGACGGAAAAAGAGATTTTCATCCTACCCCCTAATTCAATAGAACAGTGTAAATATTCCCTCCAATGAAAAATATAAGCATACTACTCATCCGTTTCTATCAAGCTACTATTTCTCCCTTATTGGGGCAACGCTGTCGCTATTTGCCCACTTGTTCCGCTTATACCATCGAAGCTATTGAAGAATGGGGGTGGTGGAAAGGAGCATGGCTAGGCATACGCCGTATTAGTCGTTGTCATCCCTGGGGTGGACATGGTTATGATCCTGTTCCAAAACGAGATAAGAGAATCGGCAAAAAATAACCTCCCCGTTTGTCTTGAACTTTCGCCCAGCACATCACAAAAGTCGAGCTTTTTGAAAAGCTCGACTTTTACAAGAAAGGATACTACTCCTCTTTCTCCGCTACCGTTTCCTCTTCTCCCCAACTTATCGTATCGCCTTCTTTAGTGAAGGTGGTTACTTTTTCTTTAGCCCCGTGGCGGGTGCTGCCGTAGAATTGTTCGTTTGTACCCAAGCCATTTACCGTAATAATAAAGGCATTTTCAGTAGCCGATTTTTCGTAATCATGTACGTAGATGGTGTACGTACCATCAGGGGCATCGGTTTCCCAGAAAACATTTTCTGGACCATGTCCATCGCGGTCATCTCTATCCAATGCGCCGCCGTTTTCACCTATTTTATTTCTATACCAAATGCGTTCTTCGGCAGGCGTGACGATATGCAAATCTTGGTCGGTTTCGGTGTCCCAAGAAAGACTGATTTGGAGCTTGCCCGTTCCTACGCGCTCTAGCTTCACGAAAACGGTATCTTTCTTACTAAGTTGCCCATTCGCATTAAGCAAAGAAGCGACAATGGCAATTTCACCTTCTGCCAATTGTGTGGGGAAGCTTGTTTTGAGGGATAGTTTGCCTTTGGTAGCAGTCTCTGCGAGGGGTTCTTCATAAAAACCTGCTGCGCCTGCTATTGTCCAAAGTAATTTTTTAGGTCGCGCGTCGCCACTATCATAATTATATTTCACATTTATCGTACCGCCGTTGGAACTCGTCAAATTACGCTGCACTGCATTCAATCGAACTCCTGAAAATTTTCTAGGGCTTGGCATGGTTCGTTCTACCAATTTGCCACGCTTGGATTTAAGTTCGTCAAGCATAATATCAGGAGTTTCGTAAAGTGTCGTATCGCCTCTTGCTGTAAATTCCTCTTGTGTGCGCGTAGATGAATAAATATTAATTTCTACTCGCCGATTTTGCTTGCGCCCCGCCTCCGTACTGTTATCTGCTTTCGGATTCGATTCGCCAAAAGCCAAAATTTGCATCAAACTATCGGGTACGCCTGCTTGTGCGAGATACGCCCGTACTGCCTCTACACGCTCTTGCGACAAAACATGATTAGCCGTCGTGTCGCCTACATTATCCGTATAGCCTGAAAGCTGAATACTATTAGCTGTCGTGCTTTGCTTGGCTATGGTATCCAAATCCGCGAAATAACTATCGCCTACTTCATGAGAGGCAGTTGGGAAAAAGACGGAAAAGTGGTGAATGTCTACTTGTTCGCTGGTATCTGATACCATTTTTGTACTGTCTTGCGGAGGTGTGTCGGTTTGTGCAAATGCCATAGACACACTACAAATGGCCAATAGCCATGCTAGTGCTTGTTTCATTTCTAGTGAAAGTTAGTTTAAGAAAATACTCCCCGGCAAGCGATTTTTTGTTATACTTCATTTGGTTCAACAAAAAAGGCAATTCCCCCTATTTAGAAAGAATTGCCTTATCGCTTGAAGGGATTATACTCCAAAGCTAAGAATAAAATAATAGACCAACAAGTCTAAAACAATGTTTTTACAAAATTTCCCTCTGTAAAAAAATCCGCTGATTCGGGATTGATAAGCGCGACGAAGGAGCGATTGTTAAGCCGATGTACTTGATTTGGGGCTTAACAATCGCTCCTCCCGTACAGTTGTCGGGATTATCAATCCAGCTTGGCGCATTTATTTAACAGCTAGAAATTTACATAGACCAAATTTTCAACTAAATGCTCCCGTATCAGCTTAGAGCTTCATAGCAATCAGGCTTTTTGACGGTTTGAAAATTATGATTCTCCAAAAATGAAAACAGAAAAAAGAACGGAAACAATAAAAGCTACTCCCAACAGCACTCCTTTATTCAATACTAAGGCTGAACCACAAAGTATTATCATCAATACGATGTAAAGTAGGATGTAAATCTTGCGTTTGTCCATTACTAAGGATTCATTTTATTCCAGAAATTAAATAAAGTAAAGCCTCCCAATATGGCTAAAACGGTACAAATAATGGCATTCATCGTTTCGCCATAAATCCAAAAACCACTAGCAAAGAGGGCGGCATAAACCGTGATCGTACCAGTAAGGAAGCTTAATAGTTGCAGCGGCAGTTTTTCACTTGATTTTTCTAATACAATACCTCTGTCATGTGCTTTCTGAATAATAGGATTCCAGCCATTGCCCGCAGGCCTGATTTTTTTATAGAAATCAATAAGCGTATCTTCATTGGTGGTAGGTGTAAGATAAGTAGCAATTATCCAGGTCAGCGTGGTTAAGACTGCTCCCAGCACTAATTTTTCCCAATTTTCTAATGGGTTATTGGTAAAGGTCAGCAAACTGGCAATAACCAAAGAAGCAATCATGGCTACCACTTCTGTGGTTGCATTGATACGCCACCAAAACCAGCGTAAGATGTAGATTAAGCCGGTGCCTGCGCCCAATAAAAGTAGTAAATTGAAGGCTTGTGTAGCATCCGTTAATAATAATCCCAAACCCAAGCCTAAAGCAGCCGAAATAACCGTCGCGATTCTTGCCACATTCACCAATTCTTTCTCACTAGCTGTTGGCTTAATGAATCGTTTATAGAAGTCATTGACTAAATAAGAAGCCCCTAAATTCATTTGTGTGGACATGGTGGACATGAACGCACCTATGAGCGATGCCAATACTAAGCCAAGCAATCCTGATGGCAGTTTTGCGATCAAAGCAGGATAGCCTAAATCTTGCCCTAGTTTATCCAACGGAATTTGTGGGTAGGCTAGTTGAAAGGTAACTAGTTTTTCCTCACGCAATGGGTTTGTCCATAATTCCGTTGATGTACCCTTATTTCGTTCTGAAAAAATATAGGCTAAAGATTTTATTTCGATGGCATTTTCGTTATTGCTTACGATATTTTTGAGACGGTTCAAATCTGAAATTTGGGCTTGTTCTCCCGTATTAGCAATTGCCAAATCTATTCCCTGCGAAAGCATAGCAATATCACTATTGTCTACTTCTTTATCCAGAAAAGCAGCGGTTTCATTGGCAACGACAATTTTAGACGCGTCCATTTTGGATAAGTTCATTGGAAAAACAATGAGGGAAGCGAGTGCGATTAAAATCCAAGGCCAAGGACGGAGGGCATAGTGTGAAATATTAAACAAAAGTGTTGCACCCACAGCATTGGTTTCATCTTTGGCAGAAAACATACGTTGTGCAATATAACCACCACCACCAGGCTCTGCACCTGGATAATAGGAAGCCCACCATTGCACCGCAAGCGGTACTAAAAGTACTGGCACCCAAGCATCAGGATTACTAAAATCAGGAAACATGCTAATTTTGTCTACTACATCTTCGTGCGCCAATAGACTGCTCAAACCGCCCACTTCTGGCAAATTGACAATATAAACACAAGCCCAAATAGAGCCAATCATGGCTAGAATGAATTGTATAAAATCGGTAAAAATAACCGCTTTCAATCCGCCAAAAGCACTATAAACAACCGTAATTGAACCCGCTACCAATAAAGTGAGCCAGCCAGGTACACCAAGTAACACCTCTCCAAACTTCACCGCAGCAATGGACACCGCGCCCATTACCAATACATTAAATATCAAGCCTAAATACAAGGCGCGAAACCCTCTAAGAAAAGTAGCCATTTTGCCGCTATACCGCAATTCATAAAATTCTACATCTGTCAGTACCATGGAACGCCTCCATAAGCGAGCAAATACGAAAACCGTCAGCATTCCAGTCAATAAAAATGCCCACCAGCCCCAGTTGCCAGCTACCCCTGACTCTCTCACCAAACCCGTAACGAGATTCGGCGTATCTGCAGAAAAAGTCGTAGCCACCATCGAAACACCGAGCAACCACCAGGGCATATTTCGCCCCGATAGAAAAAAGTCCGAAGAAGTTTTGCCACTTTGCCGCGATACTAATAAGCCTATCGTTAAGGAGACTAAAAAGAAGCCAATAATAAAAGCCCAATCTAAAGTAGAGAGTGTCATCTTGTTTGTTTTGCTTTTTTCACGCGAAGACGCAAAGACGCATAAGATAGAAATATTACGCCTTTGCGTATTTGTATGATTAGTTTATCTGTATTTCATCCACAAATAGCCACGCGCCATTGCCTGCGCCTGCTTTGCCATCTGCAATGATACCATGATTTGCCGCCTTCACTTTCAAGAAGCGCGTAGTAGTTTCGATGGGTAATTGCATAGCGGCGATTTTTCCTTCCGTATCAATTGCTGCAATGGTAGTGATGGTTTTGAAATTTTCACCATCTAAGGAACTTAGCACTTCCACCGACTTGGGCAAATAAATCCATTGTCCTTCGCTTTTGAAGAAGCGCAGCGTGAGGTGCTGCACTGCCACCATCGTATCTAATGCAATGGTTGCTTCTAAACTTTCGCCTTCAAAACCATTCCAATTGCCATCATTGAAATTATCATTGCTGCCCAAGATACCATTTACCAACGAAGTCCTGCCACCGCCGTCATATTTTTTACTAGCAGGGGTTTTGAGCGTGAGTTTTCTAGCTACGCCTTCGTGCATTTTTACTGGAATGCTAAAGCCTTCACCCACTGCTTTCCCATTTTGAAAAGCTTGCGCTTGGAGCGTCCCATTTTCTTTAATTTCTACAGGCGCATCATAGGTTGGTGAGGTAGTGGTGGGTTTACTTCCATCTAAGGTATAATGAATCACAGCATCTTTTGCTAAGGCATCTATATTTGCTTCCAGTTTGCCTTCTTTGGGCTGCACACTTCCTTTGAGGTCGTGGAAATGCTTGGCTACCTTTACGCCCATTGCCTCCAAGCGTTCTATATGCGGCAGGAGGCGTGTCGTGAAATCTTCAAAGTCGCGTTCCCGTTTCGGCGACCACACCACTTCTGATAACGCACAGAGTCGCGGGAATGCCATGTACTGCATATATTCAGGTGTGGTGATGTATTCCGTCCAAATATTGCCTTGTGCGCCGAGTATATATTTGGCTTCTTCACTCGTCAATTCTTCGGGTACAGGCTCTAGGGAGTAGACTTTTTCTAAGGGTAGAAAACCACCAATCGCAAGCGGTTCATTCGGGCTTTTACTTTGATAATAATCGAAATAGCAATGCGAAGTGGGAGTCATAATGACATCGTGCTTGGCTTTGGCAGCTTCAATGCCGCCCTTCATGCCGCGCCACGACATCACAGTTGCATTGGGCGCAAGTCCGCCCTCCAGAATTTCATCCCAACCAATGATTTGCCGCTCATTTTTATTCAAAAAACCTTCGATACGTCGTATGAAATAGCTTTGCAATTCATGCTCATCTTTTAAGCCTTCTTTTTTCATCAATTGCTGACAAAACGCACTTTCCTCCCATTGCTTTTTAGGGCATTCGTCGCCACCAATATGGATGTATTCACTTGGGAACAATGCCATTACTTCAGTCAGCACAGCCTCCAAAAATGTGAATGTTTTTTCGTTTGGGCAATACACATTCTCCGAAACACCCCATGTCTGCATCACCTCCAATGGCTTGCCCGTGCAGCCCAATTCTGGATAAGCCGCAATTGCCGCCTGCGCGTGTCCTGGCATTTCTATTTCTGGAATGACGGT
>JAHDCQ010000259.1 GCA_020629845.1 Saprospiraceae bacterium
TTCCCAATTGATAATCTTAAAGAAACTATCAATATAATCCTTACGTCGGTTTTGATAGTTTAGATAATAAGCATGTTCCCATACATCCAAACCTAGTAGGGGCGTACCCGATTGCTCCACAATATTTTTCATCATTGGGTTATCTTGATTGGGCGTAGAACTAATGAAGAGTTTACCCGCATCATCTACGGATAGCCACGCCCAGCCAGAGCCAAAGCGCGTCGCGGCTGCTTTTGCAAATTGCTCCTTGAAACCATCGAAAGAAGCAAAGGTACTATTCATAGCATCGGCGAGTTTTCCAGCAGGCATTTCACCGCCACCAGGTTTCATCACTTGCCAGAAAAGGCTATGGTTGAAGTGTCCACCACCATTGTTGCGAACACCTGTATCTTTATCCGTCACCAGTTGCACAATGTCTTTCAAATCCTTGCCAGCTAGGGCATTACCTTCGAGGGCTGCATTCAGTTTGCGTACATAGCCCGCATGGTGTTTGCCATGATGGATTTCCATCGTCATCTTATCAATATGCGGTGCGAGTGCGTCGTGAGCATAAGGTAAATCAGGAAGGGTGAAAGTTTTTGCCGCAGCCGCCTGTGCTTTGCCTTCGTCGGTGGTGGTTTGGGTTGTATTACTATCGCAAGCAGCGAGGCTAGTTGCCATTGCGCCAAGCGTGAATAGAGTACCTGTCTGAACAAATTGTCTTCGCTTCATAAGTATTGTATTTTGTGGACGCGCGTATCGCCCGTCCTAGATATTAGGCAACATACAAAAATAAATAAGACATTTTATACTACTCTTTTTCCCTCTAATTAATCTTAAAAATCCGATAACTATCGGATTATTTAGCTAGGCTATACGCGGTTTTTGAAAATTAATTAGAACAAAAAATAACTAGCCTAAATTTGCCGGTGGTGTAAGATAACGAGTGATACTTTCGTCCAAGGGAGCATGCTCCCTTGAAGTGCTGAGTTTTTATCACTCGCTTTTGACCACTACCAATTTGCCTTATTTATTCTTGTACATTGCCTTAGTTGATGATTTCCAAAATAGAAGATTATCGCCACATATCAAAATAGGGAAAGAAGGGTCTTTGTTCAAGGAATAGGAGCGATATGTTTTTCAAGAACGGTGCATACAAAAAAGCAGCCAGAATCACTGACTGCTTTCTAAAGTAGTAAGTCACATTTTATCAAATGCAACCGCAAGTATTGCTGCGAATTTTACTAAAAATGTGTCGAAGGTAAACAGCTCAAATTGTCTATAATTGTCTTCCTAAGCTGCTTTTTAAAATAATAAAGTGAGTTCAGTAAGTAATGCTAACTATTCTAAAAATATATCTTGATAGGTATTAAGTTTCTTAGAAGCTGTTTTGTATATCAAAATGTACCTAATACCTAGTACTTTATACCTAATACAAATTTATCTAATATCTAACTTTCTATACGAGCGTTTGCCATCTACTTCTATCTTCACGAAGTAAGTATCTCTTGGCAATTCATTCGTTGGGATAACGAGTTCGTTTTCTCCCACCTGCAAATCGGATGCTATCGTTTTTACAGCTACGCGCTCATTATTCAATACCACTAAAGTAGCTTTGCCTCCTTTCGGCGCATTTACATTGAGCTTCGCTACACGCAAATGCTCATCTGCTTGTATCTTCCCAATTGCAGTGCTTAGATTTTGCTGCTTCGAAGGCAATGCAACAGAAGCTATGGTAGAGTACATAAATGTACCATCTGTGTTTATTTGCTTGATGCGATAGTGGTACTGTATTCCTTTTTCTGCTTCCTTATCTTCGTAGAGTAGCTTTGCGCCTGCTTTCAGGTCGTGCTGCCCTTTCCAGTCTATCTTATAGAAGTATTCGCCATCGGTGCTGCGCTGCAGTTCCAAGCCATGTACCTCGTCTACGGATTTACTTGTCCATGCTACTAAGATATTTGTTCCATTAGGGTTGGCTTGAAAAAAAGGCAACTTGAAGGGTAGTGCCGCACATTTCGCACTTATTTTCTTTGCCGCTTCAGGATGCACACCACCGCTATTGATCGTGATGTTTGCCTCCTGTGCCGATTTTATGTCTAGTGTGATATTCAAAAAGCCGTACTGACTTTTATTGACCACTATTCCTATATTGCCTTCGCCATTACAAAAGCCTTCGCAAGTTTCTTTCCCTTCGCTGCGTTGTGCTTTATAGAGCGTTTTTGCTTCTGCTACATCTAGGTTTACAAATGGCCCTGCCCCAGGCACACTTGCTCCTCGCTTAATATTAGCTACATAATCGCCTTCATGGATGAAGCCATTGCCCGCATTGCCATAAGGCAGCATCGTAAGCTGATGTAAAAAGTCTTCTCCTGAAGAATTCGCACTAAAATTTAGCACAAAATCCACATTGCCATCATCATTTACATCCAAAGGAATGCTTCCGTAGGCATTATAGTCGAAGCCACCTTCCACTAATTTATTTTGGGAAGAAGAAACCAAATTAAATGATTGTGGGAACGCAGGATTACATTGCGCGCTCAAGGGATTCGGTAACATAGCACTAGCCGCAAATGGAGCTAGACTCGCCAATACGCCTTTCAGGAACAACGCATTCCATCGTCCTTTAGGCTGCAAATTGCAGTAGTTGCTTGCCTGTCGTCTATACTTCTTCAGGCGTTGCTCAAATGAGTAGGTGTACAACGTAGCCATAACTAATGTCTTTCGTATTAGTAAATAAATCTGGCTCTCTCATAATTGGTAATTATGCCCAATTATGAGAAAACGAACGAATTTAATCACACAGATATACTGGACACTACATGCCTCAGTACGCTTCAATTTTCTTCGTTTAAATAAAGTAGATGTAATCAGTAAAAAAAACGGGATAGCCTTCCTTTAGTTAATATTTAGCAATAGTGTGTCTCTATTATTTTATTCTGTTTGCGTCCTTTAAAGTATTTTTTATAGCAATTGTTGGATAGGCTGATGTCAGATTAGTTCTCACGTAACTCTTTACCTTCACAAAGATAAGTGGGCTTTTGCGACTTTTAAGGTACAGTTTAAAAAAGCTGGGCATGAGCATTATTTTCAAATATTTTTTACCTTTGCCATCTAACTATCTGAAAAAGAGTAGTTTTTATTTCGCGATAACTTGCAATTGTCTAACGAAATCACATTACATGAAACGCTTATATAATCGCATTAATAGCGACGAACTCAAGCAGCAAATGCTGGAAAGTGACGAAAAACGCATTACGCTTTCCTTTTACCAATACGCTAATATCGAAGACCCCGAACGCTTTCGTAACCAACTCTATGAAGGGCTTTTGGAGCTAGGCGTATTCGGACGCATCTATGTGGCGAAAGAGGGTATCAATGGACAACTCTCGCTACCTGCCACTCAATTTGAAGCGTTCAAGACCTATTTATATAGCATTGATTTCCTAGAGGGCATTCGCCTAAATGTGGCTATCGAAGATGATGGCAAATCTTTTTATAAGCTAAAAATAAAAGTCCGCGACAAAATAGTAGCGGATGGTTTGGATGATAATACTTTCGATGCTACCAAGCGCGGAACGCCTCTAGATGCGAAGGACTATAATCACTTGGTGGAAGATGAAAATACCGTCATAGTGGACATGCGCAACCACTATGAGAGCGAAGTGGGCTACTTCAAAGGCGCGATTCGCCCTGATGTGGAAACTTTCCGCGAAGCCCTACCGCTAGTGGAAGATATGCTGGCGGAGGACAAGACTAAAAACATAGTGATGTACTGCACTGGCGGCATTCGCTGCGAGAAGGCAAGTGCCTACTACCTCCACAAGGGCTTCGAAAATGTATTTATGGTGGAAGGTGGGATTATTGAGTATACGCGCCAATGTAAGGAGCAGGGTTTAGAAAATAAATTTATTGGCAAAAACTTCGTCTTTGATGAGCGCATGGGCGAACGCATCAGTGAAGATGTGATTGCCCAATGCCACCAATGCGGCGCGCCTTGCGATACGCACATCAACTGCGCGAATGATGCTTGCCATATTCTATTTATTCAGTGCGATAGCTGTGCGGAACAGTATAATAGCTGCTGCTCCAAAAAGTGTAGCGATTTTACTCAATTGTCTGAGGAGCAACAATTGGAGTTGCGTAGAACGCTAGAGTTCAATGGTACAAAATTTGGGAAGGGACGATACAAGGCATTTCATAAGGATGAGGGCTTGGATGTGGGGTAAATTTGAACATCAGATGTCAGCTTAGGATTGTGTATAAATTACGAACTTCTTTTGTACACAATCCTTATTCAACTGGCATCTGATGTTCTAAGGTATCTGTGGAGGATTTAACTAGAGACGTTCCCAATTCCAGTTTTTCAATGGTGGCTTCCAGATGCTTCTTTAGGACTTTTTCATTACCTAAAATGTCAAAAACGATTAGTTCTAGCGTGCCCATACCATCTATTGTCTTCGTATCAAAATTGATGTTCATCATCCTATCTACTATTTTTTTACTCAATAATTCATAGCCATCCTGATGCCGATAGGTTCTAGCAATCATTTGCAAGGTTTCAATATCAAACTCCTGCAATAGATTACCAACCTTTGCTCCTTCGTACACAGATTTATCCAATAAGCTAGTGCCAGGGCCAGTCCACGATGGAATTTTATTGAACTTGATGAGTTTATTAGAAATAAAAGGCTTTAGTAGGTCTTCTTCCGTTATCAGTGCCGCAAGGCTGTCAAATTCAGTCCGAAGTTGCTTATGGTATTCAATGGAATAGTTCAAATTATGGACGTTGGTCTTAAGCTCATTAATAATATACTGCTTCGTCTTTTCCACTTGCGTAGCTGTCTTGCGATTAGCATTCCAATCACTTACCACCATACCTAGAAATACGCCAAATGCTACAATGAGCAATTCTGTCAAATACTGTCCTATCTTTTTTTTCATGCTTTTCGCTTATGTAAATTATACCAATCCACAGCCAAAAGTTGTATGAGAACCAAGTTATATTAAGCTGCCCAAAGTCTCTTCTTCAAAGAGTTCTTCGAATCCTTCAATGGCAGATTAACTATTTCTCACGGAGCGACTATTTCTTTCCACTCACAAGCACGACAATTTCCCCCTTTACTTTTTTACTGCTGAAATGCTGATGCAAGTTGGCTAAGGTATCGGTTTGCACTTCTTCGTGTAGTTTGGTCAGTTCGCGGCACACGCAAGCGAGGCGATCTGCACCACAATGGGTTTGGAGTTGTTCTAAACACTTCACTAATCGAAAAGGCGATTCATAAAGAACAAAGGTATAGGGCAATTCAGCAAGATATTTCAGCCGCGTTTGTCGTCCTTTTTTGTGGGGTAAAAAGCCTTCAAAGAAAAATTTATCATTGGGTAAACCCGAATTCACGAGGGCTGGCACAAAGGCAGTAGCTCCAGGTAGGCATTCTACTTTTACCCCTGCTTGCACACAGGCACGCACCAACAAAAAGCCAGGGTCAGAAATGGCGGGCGTGCCAGCATCGGAGACGAGTGCAATGGTGCTACCCGCTTGTAATTCTTCCACAATCGCTGGTACTGTGGCATGTTCATTGTGCGCGTGATGCGAACGCAGCGGCGTATCTATCTCATAGTGTTTGAGCAATTTTTTAGATGTGCGCGTATCCTCCGCGAGTATGATATCTACCTCCTTGAGTACACGTAGGGCGCGCAAGGTAATATCTTCCAGATTCCCAATTGGTGTCGGTACAATGTAAAGCATAGCTTATTCCTCGCTCGAAAGCGTATAGGTATATTTTTCCATGATGGCATTCACTAGTATGCGCTCGCAGGCCGCTTCTACTTTTTCCTTCGCGCTGGCTTCGTCTTCCGCATCAATGGTGAGCATCACATGCTTACCGATACGTACATCTGCAACGCCCTCAATATCCACGTTTTTCATGTTTTTAGCCACCGTTTTCCCTTGTGGGTCGAGTAGCTCTTTATGCGGCATGATGTCTATTTCTGCTATGAATTTCATTATGCTTGTTTTAGGTAATTTGGTAGTTTAGTTATTTGGTTATTTAGAATTATGTATCTTTTAAACCGAATCGCCAAACTACTAAATCACTAAATTACAAAACTTAGGGTAAAGGAACTAAAATTCTTGCAGCCTTCCTAAATGAAGTGCTATACCAAACAAATTTAATCAAATTAACACTTCAGCAACACATTTTTTTTCTATTAAATTGTGTTATTTAAAAATCTCATTATGAATTATAAACATAATTTATTTTTTAGTAATTGATGGTTTCAATGTGACTTTTGCTTATGCATTACGTATTTTTTGGAACTTTCTAAACCCTTTGTCGTTAAAGGCTATCGAACATATTATCCAGAACAGATTTTTGATTTTTTTTGATTTTTTGATTTGAAAACACAGCCATCGGGACATTTTGCCATTTCCGAACATATTATACTAAAAACAACACGGCAAGAGTTTCGATGACATTTTTATCCCGTATTTTATGAAGTTCCCATGGACATGCCTTATGGCGGTGACATTTACTATGTCGACCGTTGCGAGCTACGCTTTGCCGTCATTAGGATTAAACGAAACAGAGTCACATCCGTCAACTGCTATTATGCCTTCGGACGCGACCATTCAGCAACGCTTACACCAATTGAGCAGCCCAGTAGATGTACAATTCGACGAAGGGGTGCTAAAATCCATCCGAGCGTATATCGTTTTCGCCCAGCGCGAATCACAGCAACTCCTCGGTCTTACCTCTCTTTATTTTCCAGTATTCGAGCATTATTTAAAGGTTAATCATCTGCCAGAGCAGTTGAAGTATTTGCCTATCATTGAGTCGCGTTTGCGTCCAGGGGCTACTTCGCATGCAGGAGCAGCAGGTTTGTGGCAATTCACGAAAGGCACAGGTCGCCAGTTTCACTTGCGCATTGATGAAACTATGGACGAACGCCGTGACCCTATTCGCTCGACAGAAGCTGCGGTAGCCTACCTCGATCAGTTGTATGGCAAATACCGCGATTGGACATTGGTACTAGCAGCCTACAACTGCGGGCCAGCGCGTCTCAATCAAGCCATTCGCCATGCGGGTTCGCGCGACTACTGGAAAGTACGCGATTTTTTACCTACTGAAACACAGAATTACATTCCGCGTTTCATTGCAGCCTCTTACTTGATGCAGTACTACCATGAGCATGGTTTAGTGCCTGCTTATCCGAACTACAATCTGCAATTGACACGTACGACTAAGTTATATAAAGCAATTAACTTCGAGACCATTTCTAGCCTAACGGGTTTATCGGAGCGCATCATTAAGCGTTTGAACCCATCTTATCAGCAAGCTTTTATACCAGGTAGCACAAAGGGACATTACTTGATTTTGCCTGAAACTGCGATGATTGCGTTTCAGAATGCTATACAGCCAGATGTAGCTTACGCGTCCGTAGGTACAGCGCGTCGTACGCATGTAGTACAATCGGGTGATACAATAGAAAGTCTTGCTAAAATCTACAAGTGCAG
>JAHDCQ010000260.1 GCA_020629845.1 Saprospiraceae bacterium
AGTCTAAAATACAGCAAAGAGCGAGGAGGCTTTGGTCTCCTTACTCTATGAAACGTAAAAGCCCTCGTTCATTTACTTGAGCGAGGGCTTCTGCTTTAATAAAGATTTATCATTCCTAACACATTAAGCATCACAATAAATTCGTAATTTCCGCGCAGAATTTTTGATACATTTTGAAGCAGTTAATTCCACATTTTGTTCAAGAGCAACTGAAATCAGATAATAGACATGGCAATTTTGTTGCCTACACTATGTTTGTTGACCTATCTGGTTTTACTGCACTCACTCAAACACTCTCTCGCAAAGGCACAGCAGGCGCAGAGCAATTGTCGGAAATCCTCAATCGCATCTTCGCACCTCTAGTGGAATTGGTATATGCCCAAGGAGGTTTTATTCCTTACTTTGCAGGCGATTCCTTTACTGCCATTTTTCCAGAAGAAGATCAAACTGCTGACAAAATTGCTCAAACCGCATGGAAAGCGCGGGAGTTATTTCATAAACAACAATTTGGTAAGTTTAAAATAGGTGTAAAAATAGGTGTAGGCTATGGTGAACTAGAATGGGGAATTGTAGGAAAAGGAGCTAAAAGTTTTTATTTCAGAGGAAAGTCTATTAAGCGGGCTTCAGATGCTCAAATGTGTGCAGAAGAGCAGGAAATCATTATGCACCGAGTCTTTAAGAACAAATTGACTTTAAACAGCAGCAGTAAAAAAAAGGAATCAAAATTCTATACTCTAGAAAACATATCAATTATAGCAGCTTTTGGAACCACCTCAAAACGCACACCACTTTCTAAAAGTATTGCTCGAAAATTTTTGCCCGATGCCGTTATTGATTTTTCACATACAGGTGAATTCAGACAGGTAGTTACCGTTTTTATCTCTTTTAAGGGAGTAAAAACACACAAGCAATTAGAACGTTTTGCTTCTTTAGTACTAGAGCGAGTACGCAATTTCTCAGGCTATTTTAAAGAAATTGACTACGGAGATAAAGGAGGTGTTCTAGCTTGCTTATTTGGCGCACCCATTACATTCGAGAATAATATTGAGCGTGCCTTAGAATTTATCTCATCAGTACAAGCAGAGGTCTCCGACAAACAATTCAAAAAACTTAAATATCGAGTTGGTATCACCGCAGGTACTGCTTATACAGGTATAATTGGAGGAAAAGAACGCTGCCAATATGCAGCAGTTGGCAGTCGAGTCAATCTTGCAGCACGTTTGATGATGAAAGCAGATTGGAGAGAGGTTTTGGTAGATGATGAAGTAAGAAGCGCGCAACAATTCAAGTTTAAGCATAAGGGTAATATCAAATATAAGGGAATAGAGGGCGACGTGCCTACTTACGAACTTATAGGTAGAGATGTACAAAATAAGTTTTCTTTTTCTGGAGATATTATTGGGCGAGAGGAAGAGGTAAAAGCATTAAAACAGTTTGCTAAACAGCATCTAAAAGAAAAACAAGCGGGAATTGCTTATATACATGGAGAAGCGGGAATTGGTAAAAGTCGGTTAGGCTATGAATTGCGAAAAGAATTACGAAAAAAACAACCTATCAATTGGTTTGTGTGCAAAGCAGACCAAATTCTAAGAAAAGGATTAAACCCATTTATTTATTTCCTAAGAACGTACTTTGAACAATCCCCTGACCAAACAGCAAAAGAGAATAAGCTAAGTTTTGAACGAAGATTCAAATTGCTAATAGAAGATACTAGAAAAATAGATTCTACTGAAATATTTGAAATTCGCAAAGAATTGAAACGTACCCAATCCATCTTTTCTGGGCTTATTGGGTTAGATTATCCCAACTCCCTATGGAATCAGTTGGATGCGAAAGGCCGCTACCAAAATATTATTTCTGCTCTGTCCTGTCTGTTTATTGCAGAATCTATGCTGCAAGCCGTAGTACTTTATCTAGAGGATGGACATTGGTTTGATGAGTCATCGAAGGCATTTTTACAAGAGTTTGTACGACGTATAGAACACTATCCTATATTCTTGCTCGTCACAGCACGTCCGCTAGATGATAATACCAAAGTACAGCTCATAGAAACCCAACTTCTAGAAGAACATCATATTGAGAGCCTTGCCGTCGACCTTAATTTCTTGTCGTATAAAGCCATTAGAAACTTTGCAGCAAGCCAATTAGGTGGACTTATATCGGAAGATTTTCATAAACTACTCATACGCACCACCAATGGGAATCCTTTTTACCTTGAACAAGTACTAGAGTACTTCCGAGAAAGTGATTTGTTATTACTTCAAGATGACGAATGGCATATTAAAGATAAAAACATTAAGCTCTCTAGTTCTATTAATGCCATCCTTACAGCGCGAATTGACCGTCTTTCCTCTTTAGTAAAAGAAACCGTAAAAGCAGCGGCAGTCATTGGGCAAGAGTTTGACTTGTTGATTTTGTCTGAGGTGATGCTCAATCAATCGGAGTTTGTCGAGCGTAATGGTAATCATAACCTAGTGCTTAAAGAGCAAGTACGCCAAGCAGAGCGTGGACAAATATGGCAAGCTATGAATGAGCTGCGCTATATTTTTAGGCATTCGCTACTCCGTGAGGCAGTATATAGCATGCAATTACGTACGCGCTTACGTAGTCTACACAAGCTTATCGCACAAGCCATTGAGAAACTCTATGCCAATAATATTGAACAACGATATGCTGACCTTGCCTTTCATTATGAGCAGGCAGAAATAGAAGATAAGACAGATATTTATCTTAAAAAAGCTGCTGAACATGCAAAACGCAACTTCCAAAATAGGCTTGCACTCTCCTATTATCGAAAAATAATAGTGCGTGCAAATGATAAGCAAGCGCGTACGCAAGCACTCCGTGAAAAGGGTAAAATATTGGAATTGATAGGGCAATGGGATAAGGCAAGTAAAGTATATAATGAAGCCCTACAAATAGCAAGAGAACTCAACAATAAGCACTTACTGGGGCATACAAATGTAGATTTTGGTCATTTGTTGCTATTGCAGGGCAACTATGATGATGCCCGCCTACATTTAGAAATTGGGGCTACTTTTTTTGAGTTTATCGAAGACGTGGAAGGCATGTCGAAAGCCTATGGCACACTTGGTAATCTTTATTTCAGACAGGGCGAATATAGCGAAGCGAAATCCTTTTTTATACAAAGTAATTCCTTAGCAGAATATACGCCGAACTTGCATCCTGACCCGCAGATTGTAGCGAATCTTGGTTTGACGTACATGAATCAAGGCAATTATGAATCAGGCGTACAATGCCAAGTGGAGCAATTGAAGTTTGCAGAAGCGCGGGGAGATAAATTGGGTTTGGCAAACTTGTATACTAGTCTTGGCATTGTCTATTTTGAGAAAGGCGATTTTGACGAATCGCTCAATTGCCACCAAAAAGGCTTGGCTTTAAGCGAAGAACTCGGCGATAAGCAAATTACGGCCATAGCGATTGGTTGCATTGGTCGCGTATACGAGCGAAAGGGCAAGTTCGAGAAAGCGATGGAAAACTATTGGCGCGATCTTGAAATTTGTCAAGAATTGGGCGATAAGCAGGGAACTGCCATTGTAATGGGCTTAATAGGCGACCTCTACACCATGCAGGGTGATTTTGATGAGGCCATTCAATACATACAACAAGGGCTAGAGCTCTGCCAAGAATTGGGCTACCAAAAAGGCATTGCAAAGGCAATCAATACGCTAGGCGATGTCTACTATTACAAAAATGACTATGATGCTTCACTAAAGCATTATGACCATGCCATAGAGGTAACGCGCAAAATTGATAATAAACTCGTACTTGGGTTTAGTCTAGTGGAGAAAGCGCGTACCCTACTCGCTGCCAAGCGTTTAAAAGACTTACAAGCCGTGCAAGAAGAAGCCGTGCAAATAGCTGCCGAATTGGGGAATCCTGATTTGATATTTGAGGCAACGATTCTGACTGCTAAGTTTTTGCATCAGCGCGATTTAAAATTCGAGGGAGTAGAGTTACTACATCAATTATTAAGTAAGAGTCTTGACAATGATCAATTGGCTTCCGTCTATTATCATTTAAGTCAAATGGAACCCGAACTCGACGAATATCGCCAACGTTCCTTAGAAATTTATCAAAACCTATACCAATCTACACCGCACTTTACGTTCAAAATGCGAATTACGGCTTTAAGTTAGAACAGTAGTAATGCGTTAAACCCTAAGCAGAACAGAGAGCTGACATCTACAGACAGATATTTCACTAATTCTATCCCGCTAATTGAGCATCACAGCGGCTCCGGTCATTACGCCTAAATGATTTCTATGGCAAATAGCTACATGATACATTCCTGCTGAAACACCTACAAATTTCACAGCCGAAACACCATCTTCATCCACTACATCGCCGTCGCGTTGAAGCAAAGCAGCCTTAGAGCTAATTATGATGGCAGGCATTGCAGCATCGCGCAATTCTACGATGACCCAATCCACAATAGCATCATTCCCTGCATTTACTAATACACCGCTTGTAGTCATAGCATTTGGATTCAGAGAAGGTGGTGCTGTCCCTAATCCTGTATAAGGTTCGGCAAGTGGAATCAAGTTGCTTGTTCTTAAATCATCGTCCATCAAACTAGCTACTAGTGGCCCTTGCAAGAAGACCTTCGGTGCAACTTCCACACAATCACCATAAGTTACTGCAAAGCAATCCGAATAGACTACATCCAAGCGATCGCCAGAATCCATCATATTACCCATACCGCTTCGGTTCATCGCCAACAAACGATAAATGAATGTACCCGTTGTAGTAGGCGGCGTGAAGTTCGCGCAAGTTTCCCCTGGAATATCTGTCCAATTGGCAGTTGTAGGGCAAATAGGAGTACTCACATCCGCCACTTGCCATTGGAAGTAGGTTACATTTTCGGTAGCTACACTAAATGAAGGCGGGGCCTCCCCTGTACAAACTTGTATTTCTTGAGGTGTTGGTTGTGCTAAGATTTGTGGCGCGCCAATTGTCCAAGAATAACGAATCCAGAGCGTATAATTATCTTCAGTACTCGTATTGTTTCTAAGCTTTAAGTCTACATAATTCCATTCATTTGGCACAGCATCGCGCCAATTGACGCTAACCACGCCTTGATATTGATTTTCATCGGCATTCGAGCAGCCTGTATCAAAAGTCGTATCTGAACCACAACCATCTTCCTCCCATACTTCGATATTAATATCAAAGGATACAAAATCCGTGTCGGCTGTGGTATAGCTTTTGGAATAAAGTGGGGTTTGGTAATTGTGTAAATTCCATTCTGGGTCAGCTTGGGATTCCCATAAAATTTGCAGGGCATTATAGCTGGCATCTATATTATCTTTTGCTTGAATGCGTACGCGTAAATCCTCATCTCCGCCAAGTCCTCCACCATCATTATGATTATCGCTCCAAACACCTAAATATTCTACCCGCAACTCAACCGGTCCATCTTGATACATTGGACTAGTACACAAATCAGGCAGAGCATCCACCCAAGTCCAGCGATACGCAAACATAATACTAAAGCGATTATTCCCTTTATAATCTGCCTGCACATAGCCTACTTCTCCTTCTTGTGTACCGCGCAAATCAAAGACACTCGCATCACCGTGCATCCCATCTTCCCAGTTGTTCATAAACTCGCGCTCATCATCATCTAATGCACCGAAAAGTCCGCAACTACTTTCAAAGATAAAGTCATTTCCGCAATCATTTTCAAAAAACTCGCTGGCTTTCCACTCAAAGCGCGTAGGCGCAATGCTACTAGGATAGGTTTCATCTAATAGCTTGTACCCCACTCCATCGCTTGCTAAACCTGGGTTATTTTGTACGCTTACCTGCCCACTTGTTAAGTTGTACCAAGCATGCCGATCTTCGCCATCAATAAAAGCATGAAAACCTGCGGGCGAAGTATAATACGTACCAGTACTAGAATTAGGAACACGAACTTGAATATCACGAACGACTGCTTCTGGGTCAGAGCCATCATCAGTAAGATTTGTCCAAAGTTGCGTGGCCCAAATTTCGACTTTTAAGCGACCATCATTAATTACTTCTGGGTTTTGGGCATGGGTTTGATTAATGAAGCAGTATAGTAGAAAAAAGCATAGCAGCGATAAATAAGTAGTCGTTCGTTTCATGATTAGATGTTTGAAATGCAGTTGCAAAGTACGAAAAGCCTTCTTAATCCATATAAACCTGTCGTCACAAAAATAGAATAGTTTGGATATCTTTCAATGTCTTCGCCAAATTGAAAATTATTGAAACACCAAGATGTGTAATTCATTATTAGTAAGTATTTTACAAAGTAATCTTTTTGCTAATTTTCATTTTTTAATTATCTATTTTCAATTTGGCGAACGTATAATCCATTTTTCCGTAGCTTTAGGTTTAAAAATTACGCAATGCGATTCTTACTTGTGCTATTGATTGGATTAATAGGCTGCCTAAGTTGTGAAACACCAACTGCATCAGAAGCAGAAAATACAGTTCTTTCCTCTGATAATTTTCTAGATTTTGATAAAAATAAAGTAGACTATCTCTACCACTTTGCTTTTGATTGCATTGATAGAGAATATCCCAATAAATTAGGGCAAGTACTAGGCGATAGCAGCTACTTAGCCGAGCCACGTGCATTGCATCCCGCTTTTTATGGTTGCTTCGATTGGCACTCGGCAGTACATGGACATTGGACATTGGTTACACTACTTTCGCGCTTCCCTGATTTTGAGCAGCATGATGCTATTTTAGCAAAGCTAAAAGCTAATATTACAAAGGAAAATATAGCGCAAGAAGTAGCCTATTTTCAGGATAAACACAACAAAAACTATGAACGCACCTACGGCTGGGCATGGCTACTAAAACTAGATGAAGCACTCACAGCCTGGCAACATCCCGAAGCAGCAAAGATGCGTGACAATCTCCAACCACTTACGGACTTATTAGCTAATAAGTACCTAGAATTTCTGGATAAACTCAATTATCCTATCCGTGTAGGAGAGCATACAAATACTGCCTTTGGACTTGCCTTTGCATATGAATATGCAGAAAAGCACCATCCTGAACTGGCACAAAAAATAGCCACAAAAGCAAAAGAATACTATGCCTCGGATACCGATTGCCCCTTGACATGGGAACCTAGTGGTTTCGATTTTCTATCGCCTTGCCTAGAGGAAGCTTCCTTGATGCAAAAAGTACTACCCGAAGCAGAATTTAAGACTTGGTTAGCTACTTTCTTGCCTAGCTTTGCAGAAAATCCTGCCAATTTCCTAGAAGTAGCCATAGTAAGTGACCGTAGCGACGGGAAACTCGCGCACTTAGACGGTCTCAATTTTAGTAGGGCATGGTGCTTATACGAAATAGGTCTTGCCTTGAAAAATGATAAAATGCTGGCACTCGCTAAAGAACATTTTGATTATAGTTACTCTAAAATGGATTCGGGCGAATATGCGGGAGCGCATTGGTTGGCTTCCTTTGCGGCTTATGCTATCGTGAAAGGAA
>JAHDCQ010000261.1 GCA_020629845.1 Saprospiraceae bacterium
ACCACTTGGTAAGTCTTACCGCGACGAATTTTTGCAACGTGTACAATTGATTTAAAGGGCTTCGAAAATAGCAATGCATCAGTACATCAATCCAAAAAGACAGCCGTATTCGTCATCACGCCGAGATGATTACGATGACGGATAGCCACATAATAGCTGCCCGAAGGCGAGTTGAGCGTCACTGCTGAAATGCCATCTACGTCCACCACATTTCCATTGGATAGCAATAGTGCCGCACGAGACTCCACGATACTTGTTGGGGTAGTGGCATCGCGTAACTCTACAATTACCCAATCAATGACTGCCATACCGCCTGTAATGGTGAACACGCTAGCAGCAACAGTTTCGCCACCGCCGCCACCTACATAAGTATAGCCTAAAGCTGTGTAAGGCTCAGTGTGAGGTATCAAGCTATTAATACGGAGCTGGTCTGCCATAACAGTGCCGACAAGCGGTCCTTGCAAAAACACTTTAGGGGAAATACTCACAACGCAAGTAGGTACTGGAATGATGACTGCTGTACAAACTGCTGTGCAAGTCGGCTTATTCACATTGCGGACTTTTACCGTGTAAGTACCTTCATCCAAGCCTGTAAAGCTACCACTGCTTTGCCAAATTCCACTTTCTATGGAATATTCTATATCGCTTGCGCCACTTGCTGTGATAGTGATGCTGCCGTCATCAGCCTCTGCACAGCTTTCATTGACGGCAATGATGTCGTCTAATGCGATGAAGCAAGAAATATCTTGAATATAAGCCGAACCCGAGCCGCTACCTCCATCATCGTTTAAGTCCGCTCCGATGATTGCATTATTTCCAGATAGGACGATACTAAGGCCAAAGCGGTCATCGGCAGCGGCATCGCTTGCATTGAGTTTTTGGATTTCGTTCCAAGTACCGCTCGTGTTGCGTTCAAAAATATAAGCCGAGCCTGAGTTGCTGCTACCATCATCATCTTGATAAGCTCCAACAGCAATATTGCATTCTGTAATGGAGACGCTGTATCCAAAGAAGTCATCGGCAGCAGCATCGGAGGCAGTGAGTTTTTGAACTTGATTCCAAGTGCCGCTCATATCGCGCTTAAAAACATAAGCCGACCCCGAAGCACTGCCACCATCATCATCTTGATAAGCTCCAACTACCGCTTCTTCACCTGCAATGGACACGCTAAACCCAAAGCGGTCATCGGCGGCGGCATCGCTTGCGGTAAGTTTTTGGACTTGATTCCAAGTGCCACTCATATCGCGTTCAAAAATGTAAGCTGAACCCGAGTCATTGCCATCATCATCATCTTGGTAGGCACTCACAATTGCATTTCCACCCGATATGGAAACAAATCTGCCAAAAACATCGGCGGCGGCGGCATCGCTTGCCGTGAGTTTTTGAACTTCGTTCCAAGTCCCGCTTGTATTCCGTTCAAAAATATAAGCCGAACCTGAACTACTGCCATCATCATCGTTGGTGGACGCTCCAATGATTGCATAGTCGCCTGAAATGGAGGAACTAACCCCAAAGCGGTCTCCTGATGCTGCATCGGAGGCAGTGAGTTTCTGGATTTCATTCCAAGTACCGCTCATATTGCGTTGAAAAACATAAACCGAACCTGTATACCCATCATCCCGATAAGCTCCAATGATGGCATAATCACTAGAGATGGAGACGCTACTCCCGAAAATATCATCTAAAGCAGCATCGCTTGCGGTGAGTTTCTGGACTTCATTCCATGCACCGCTTGCATCTTGTTCAAAAATGTAAGCTGAACCAGAGTCTGTCCCATCATCATCATTGAAGAATGCCCCAACAATCGCATACTTACCCGAAATAGAGACCTGAAGACCAAAGCGGTCGTCAGCGCTAGCATCGGAAGCGACTAATTTAAGCTGTGCCAAAGCGGCCGCACTGGGATTGTCACAATCATCACAAGCCTCTGTAGATGCTTGTAGGCTTGCCATTTGGCTAGTAGAACAGCTTGTATTTGCGGCATCGCGCACATATACGGTATTGCTGCCACCTGCTAGGTCGGTGAAGGTATTGCTGCTCTGGAAGTTGGTATTATCCGTAGAGTATTCTAGTGCGCCTGTACAAGTTCCGCATTCGGCAGTGACGATAAGGTAGCCATCTTGGGCATTTAGGCAGCTTTCATCAGTAGCATCAATTTGGGTAATGCTAATAAGATTTTCATCTATGATTTCCGCGTTACAAACTGCTGTACAAGTGGGATTATTGACATTGCGTACTTTTACGGTGTAAGTGCCTTCACCCAAGCCTGTAAAGCTATTGCTACTTTGCCATATTCCATTTTCGATAGAATACTCTATATCAATTGCACCACTTGCAGTAATGGTGATGCTGCCGTCATTGACATTAGTACAACTTTCACCAGTAACAATAACATTGTCTAATGCAATAGTGCAAGAATTGATGTAAGCTGAACCTGAACTGAAACCATTATCATCATTTCCATCAGCCCCAACAATTGTATAGTTGCCTGAAATGGAAACACTTTCACCAAATCGGTCAGAGCTGGCGGCATCACTTGCCGTTAGTTTTTGAACTTCATTCCAAGTGCCACCCATATTCCGTTCAAAAACATAAGCCGAGCCAGAGTTCGTCCCATCATCATCATCCAAATAAGCCCCGACAATCGCATAGTTTCCTGAAATGGAAACACTATACCCAAATCGGTCATTGGTAGCGGCATCGGAGGCGGTGATTTTTTGAACTTGATTCCAAGTACCACCCATATTACGTTCAAAAATATAAGCTGAACCAGAGCTACTCCCGTTATCATCATTACCGTAAGCCCCAACAATTATATAGTTACCTGAAATAGCAACACTAGAACCAAACGAGTCTAGGGCAGCAGCATCGGAGGCTGTTAGTTTTTGGACTTCATTCCAAGCACCACTCATATTACGCTCAAATACATAAGCGGAACCAGCAGTATTCGCAGCAGCATAATCCCTAGACTCAATAACTGCATAGTTCCCAGATATAGCAACACTCCAACCAAAAGCATCATCGGCAGCGGCATCACTTGCCGTAAGTTTTTGGACTTGACTCCAAGCACCACCCATATTACGCTCAAATACATAAGCGGAACCGGAAGCATTCCCATCATCATCATCCCGATGAGCCCCAACAATTGCATAGTCCCCTGAGATGGAAACATTTTCACCAAACCAGTCACCAATTGCTCCATCACTTGCCGTAAGTTTTTGGACTTCATTCCAAGTACCACTCATATTCCGTTCAAATATATAAGCACTACCTTTATCATCATTCAAGAAAGACCCAACAATTGCATAGTCCCCTGATATGGAAACACTAAATCCAAAGTTGTCACCAGCAGCGGCATCACTTGCCGTAAGTTTTTGGACTTCATTCCAAGCACCATTTATATCTCGTTCAAAAATATAAGCTGCACTAAGATTATCGCCCAGAAGGCGAGTAGCTCCAACAATCGCATAGTTCTCTGATATGGAAACACTACGACCAAACTCGTTATCTTCGGCGGCATCAGAGGCAACTAATTTAAGCTGTGCCATAGGATTATCACAATCATCACAGGCAACTGTGCCTGCTTGTATGCTTGTCATCTGGCTAGTCGCGCAGCTTGTATTTACGGCATCGCGCACATACACGGTATAGCTGCCGCCTGCTAGGTCGGTGAGGATATTGCTGCTCTGGAAGTTGGTATTATCCGTAGAGTATTCCAGTGCGCCTGTGCAGCTTCCGCATTCGGCAGTGATGATTAGGTAGCCGTTTTGGGCATTTAGGCAGCTTTCTGCAAAACTACTGATGTCGGTGATATTGATACTTGTTGCCGAAGCGGCAGTGTTGCAAAAGAATAATGCAAGAGCACACAGGGTGCTTGTAATCATTTGTTTCATTAGATGATTTTTTATAAACGTACAATGAGAATATTCAAAAGAGTGTGTCGAATTGGTGCCTATCTACAGGATCAGATATTTTTTGAGTGTGCAACTCCATCGCCGAACAGGGTTCTTGTGCTTGTAAAGCCCTTATGTAGTAGGACAAGCACAGGAGTATCGGTAGAACTGTTTGTCACTGTCTCATTTAATTTTTGTTTAGCTGAAATTTTGAAAAGTAGATGTACTAAGCTTTGTCAAAGGGGAGAGTTTTAGGGTATCGAATATTGAATACACGATACCCTAAAAAGCTATTCTTTATACCTTACTAACGCTGTTGAATCGTAAACTCAATTGGATTCAATTCTATACCCAAATAAGCGTACTTTTCTTTACACTGTTCAGGGGTGACATTTTCATTATTCGCTGGTAAATCATCCCCTCCAGTATCGCCCATAATTTCTAATTGACGTACCAATTCGCTACTCGCAAGAGGCTTTGTAAATAGGTTGAGGCTATTATCTTCCTCTTCTACACGTACATAACTATCCGTTTTTAGTTCGGAGATAAAATATCCATCTGGTGCAGTATATATGGGTTTTATGATGCGTACTATACCTTCCGTCCAATTGGCGCGAGTTTCTTTTACATGAAAATAAATTTCGAGCGAAAGCTGTGTGTTAGCATCATTGAAACGCAGTCGTACCTCTGCGGTTTGATTTGGCCCGTGGCCGTCAAACTCTCTGTCTCCGTCTCCAGTAAGTCTTGGACAAATAACATCAAGACGTACTCCTTGTGCAGAAAGTGTCTGAGCTACATCTTCGTGCATGAGGGTAATATCTTGTTCATCCGGCAACACTTCACATTGTCGGACTCTATAATTACCCGCCTTCACTACTTTAGCAATCGAGTTATCCTTCAAAAAACGCATACTGTATGCCAAAGGCGCACCTACGGTAGTTGCATTATAGCTACCTCCTTCGCTTACCCATGCTTTGAAAGCATCAATGCCATTGATAACTCCTGCGGCTTGCTCCCCACTGCCACCTATGACAATCGTTTTAAAGCTAATATCTTGTTCTAGTTGTCTCCATTCAGTACTTACTTCAAATCCGCCACTTGCTACCAAGCCGTTGAATTGTGCTTTCACGGCGGCGGAAAGTTCAGTTTGCGATAAATTTGATTCAAAGGTCATGATACCCATACGACCATATTTCACGGAGGATATGTAAACAGGAGAGTATGCACCTAAATTGGAATTATTAGGCGGTGTCTTAAACCAGTCCGAAGGATTTTCTTTAGGATCAACATCTAAGCTGTAAAATATTTGGGTGAATTTTATCATATAGCGACTCTTCTCTGTATCCGTATTAAAATTGAAAGAAGCTTGCACATCGGCAAAGGCATTTTTAAAATTGCCCCCCAAAGCCAGTTCCAAATGCTTACTAGAATAAATCTCTTGTTCCTCATAAGTCAAGCGAGCAGGTACATCGCCTGATGTCAATTCTTGATTCAGTAGTTCATTCACGGCTGTTCGTACCGTAGAGAGTTTTGGATCTTCTACCGTAATGGATGGTGTGCCATTGATACCACTCAAAGAAGTGGAAATGGTGAGTGGTGTGCGACTTCCAATGATAGGCGTATATGCACCTGTTGTGATGCTCTCACTATTGATAATGCTACCGGGAAAAATCACATCCGCTGTCGGGTCTAGCAAAATAGGTTCGTCATAGCCAGGTGCCCAAGTGTATTCTTGCACCGTACAGTTTAGTCCTTGTGCGTTCACTTCCTCTACGGGGTCGCCCATTGGCTGTGGCGTGTTTTGCTCAGTTGGCTGTTCTGGTTTATCTAGCCCTTTTACCGTTTCATCGAATTGATTGTTTTGTTCGGTATTATCTTCTAGCGTAACTGTTTCTTTTTCACAATTCCATACCCCTACACTTAATAGTGTGAGTATCAAAAATGCTCTCAATAATTTCATAATGCGTTTGATTAGTAGGCAATAAAAAGTGCGTGTTTTGATTTGATTTTTATGCCTAGTTATTAATGTTTAATAATTAGTAAGTACTTAATGAGTGAATTGTGAATGACGGAATGAGCGAATGAAATTTAGAATTATTCACTCATTCAAAATTCTTTCATTCACTCATTGAGTATTTACAATAATTACTCGCAAGATGCAGGGAGCAGGGGATTTAGCAAACCGATTTCCTCCGAATGGAGGGTTTTAGTTTCCGAAGGATAGGTTTCAGTTTCCGAATGGAAATTCGAGTTTTAATTATTAGCGATAGAATTTTAACTTTGTATTATCCTCCTACGATTTTACACAACGCATTAAAATGAAAACAATACTGCCAAGCAAAACTTTGCGGCTTTTTGGTATGGCATGCCTCGCCTTCCTTTGCCTATTGACAACTATTGATGCCCAAAGTATTTATCCCCTCGATAGCTTCCCAAGCATTTCCCAATTCGATAGAACAAAAGGTGTAATAGAAGCGGATGCGCGAAAAGAATTTTATGAAGAACTTCAAATACTCGTAGATACAACAGGGCGTTTTACCTTTGAAGACATTCGCCAAAAAGATCATTTATTTCATTCAAATAATACTAAAGAAAACTACCAGCATGAACAAGTCTATTGGGCGAAACTGGAACTACAAGGACAGACCGAAGACAGCGACGACTACCTCTTTCACTTTGCAAATGCGACGAAAGGTAGCTCTTGGGAGCGCGTAGATACTTGGTTGGTGCATGAAGACGGGCGCATTGACCAATCAAGTACAGGCAATGCCATACCGAATGCGCAAAAACCAATACCTTCAGAATGGAATATGGTGCAGTGCCGCCTTGAAAAAGCCGAGCGTGCGCGCCTCTATATTCGTTTCGAAGGCGTGAGCGAGGTGTCCAAATTAGTGCCGCAACAACTTTCTTTTCACCTTATTCATGCCGAGCTTTACCCAGGTGCATTTTATGATTATCCTTTTCAAGGCTTCTTTTTTGAAGAGGATTTTTATCCCTTTCGTGCGAATGAAATCGTGAATCATAGCTTTTATACTGACCCAAATGAAGAGGCTACTATTGAAGACATTTCCAAGCATTGGGAATCGCTGCCCACACAGGATGTTTTTGACTTGGTACAAGAAACCGATAAAGTGTATTGGTTGAAAACGCGCTTCGCGAGTAATCCCTTTTTGACGGGTGAGCAACTGTTGAATATCTCCTATTATAGAGGCGATGACCGATATAGTTTCGACTATGTAGATGCCTATATTTCGGATGGCGAGGGCGGTTTCACGCATCAGCGCACAGGCGACCATATCCGAGAATCGGAACGAGCCTATCCGTTTTGGGGCAATTTTATTCCCTTCCATATTTACCCCAATGATACACTCGATATTTATATCCGATTGGAAGGCGCAGATAAAAACCTCTTGATGTCCAATATGCTCTTGTATCATATTGATAGCCGTTCTTTGTTTCCGAGTCAGGTAGGGCAGGCGCGGCTTTATGGCGGTTTTTTCGGCATTGTTGGAGTGCAATTTATCTTTTTCCTATTACTCTATCTGATTGAGCGGGAGCGGACGCACTTTTATT
>JAHDCQ010000262.1 GCA_020629845.1 Saprospiraceae bacterium
ACTTTAGTCTATTCCAATTGGACAGCACGAAAAAGCCGTATTCAAGGTATCGAAGAGGTCGTTTTTTTCGGTTTACAGTACTTTATCAAGCGATATATACTGGATGAGTTTCAACGCAACTTTTTTGAGCAACCAAAGGAACGCATCGTACAACAATATGCGCGCAGAGTCAATACCTATCTCGGTGAAAACTCGGTGGGTACGGAACATATCGCTGCTTTGCATGATTTAGGCTATTTACCGATTGTGATAAAGGCATTGCCAGAAGGCGTGAGCGTCCCTATTCGTGTACCGATGTTCACGATGTACAATACGAAGCCTGAATTTTTCTGGCTGACGAATTATTTTGAAACCCTGCTTTCGACTACCGTTTGGATGCCTTGCACCTCCGCGACTTTAGCGAAGCAATACCGCCTCATTTTGGATAAATATGCCGAAAAAACCAGCTCCGATTTGGCGGCTGTGGATTTTCAAGGACATGATTTTTCGATGCGTGGTATGGCAGGCTTAGAAGCGGCAATGATTTCATCGGCAGGGCATTTATTGAGCTTTGCAGGCTCTGATACCATTCCTGCAATTGACTTTATTGAGCGTTATTATAACAGCAATTCGGACACAGAACTAGTGGCAGCTTCGGTAGCGGCTACAGAGCATTCGGTGATGTGCATGGGGACAAATATGGGCGAGTTGGAGACGTTTCAGCGACTGATTACTGAAATTTATCCCAAAGGCATCGTGTCCATCGTGTCCGATACTTGGGATTTATGGAAGGTGCTGACGGAATATTTGCCTGCTTTAAAACAAGAAGTCCTTGCGCGTGACGGCAAAGTTGTCATTCGCCCCGATAGTGGTAATCCTGTGGATATTATTTGTGGCAATCCAAAAGGCAAAAGCGAAGCGGAACGTAAAGGAGTCATTGAATTACTCTGGGACACTTTTGGAGGCGAAGTCAATGCGAAAGGCTATAAAGAACTTGATGCTCATATCGGTGCGATTTATGGTGATAGCATCACGCTGGAACGGGCTGAAAATATCTGTCAGCGTTTAGCAGCGAAAGAGTTTGCCTCTACGAATGTGGTCTTGGGTATTGGTTCGTACACTTATCAATACAACACCCGTGATACTTTTGGCTTTGCCATGAAATCGACTTATGGTGAAGTAGCAGGGGAAGGACGCGCGATTTTCAAAGACCCTATTACGGACGATGGCACAAAAAAATCAGCGAAGGGCTTGATTAAAATTGTGCATGAAGATGGACGTTACCAACTCCTGGATGAAGTCAGTTGGGCAGCAGAAGCCGAGGGCGAATTGCGTGAGGTATTTCGGGATGGCAAGCTATTAGTAGATGATAGCTTTGCGACTATTCGGGTGCGGATGAAGTAGCGGACGATGAAAGTCGAGCTTTTTTAAAAAGCTCGGCTTTTGTTTATTGACAATATTGCCTCTAATAATCTACTACTGGATGTTATCCGCTTGTCGTGCCCACAGAAGCAGAGATAGCGATGTTGGTTGGGAAACGAAGCAAAAAATCGTACTTTTGAAAAACTGCATCTTTCTTCTGAAGGCTCTACGGTGAAAAGTGTGGGTATGCTCAACTTGATTCAATCAATTTAGAGCAAATCTTCTGTTTTGTGCGTATTCACTCCAATGGAACGCGTTCCATTGGGAGGAAAAAAGAATGACCCACACTTTTCACCGTAGAGCCCTTCTGAAAGAGGAAAGCCGTTTCAAACGAAAAACAACGTCCACATGAAAAAATATACCTGCTTACTACTCTTTTGCAGCATCAGTTTTCTAGCTTTTTCCCAAAATAAAAATCTCCAAATAGAAGGTTTAGAAGCACCCGTCGAAATCATTATAGATGAATGGGGAATTCCCCATATTTACGCGCAAAATGAAGCAGATTTATTCTTCACGCAAGGTTTTCATGCCGCAAAAGACCGCTTATTTCAGCTCGAAGTTTGGCGACGACAAGCCACAGGTACCGTAGCAGAATTGCTTGGCCCGCGTGAATTGAAACGTGATATTGGCACGCGCCTATTTAAGTTTCGGGGCGATATTAATAAGGAAATGAATCACTATCATGAGCGGGGTGATTTGATTATTACTTCCTTTGTAAAAGGCGTGAATGCCTATATTGACTTAACCGAAAAACAGCCTGAATTGCTCCCGCTAGAATTCAAATTATTAAATACAAAGCCACAAAAATGGACACCTGAAATCGTAATTTCTAGGCACCAAGGTTTGTTGGGAAATATTGGGCAAGAATTGAAAGTTGGGCGTTTAGTAGCAACAGTTGGAGCAGAAAAAGCAAAGGAACTCTCATGGTTTCATCCGAATGAGCCTGTACTAGAATTGGATGAAAAAATTGACCAACAACACTTATTCAATGATATTTTGGAACTCTATAATGCCTACCGCAAACCTGTGCGTTTCCAACCCGAAGATCTCGCTATGGATGCCCGAACCGAAGATTTGAAATACTATGAAAGTCTCGCACAAGCTGATGAGACTGCCTATCAAAATACACTAAAAAATGACCTTAATGATATTGGTAGCAACAATTGGATAGTAACGGGCGAACACACCCAAAGCGGCTACCCGATGATGGCAAATGACCCGCACCGTACCCAAGCCGCACCTTCTTTGCGTTATATGGCACACTTAGTCGCACCAGGTTGGAATGTGATAGGCGGCGGCGAACCTGAAATTCCTGGCATTTCCATCGGACACAATGAATATGGCGCGTGGGGACTCACCGTGTTCCGCACCGATGGCGAGGACTTGATGGTATATAAAACCAATCCAAAAAATCCGAATCAATATTGGTATAAAGGAGCTTGGAAGGAAATGGAAATCATTACGGAATCCATTCCTGTGAAAGGGCAAAAAGACCCGACCAAAGTGGAATTAAAATACAGCATTCACGGGCCAGTAGTGTATGAAGATGCAAAGAAAAATATTGCTTATGCCGTGCGTTGTGCGTGGGCAGAAATCGGTGGTTCGCCCTATTTAGCGAGTCTGCGTATGGATCAGGCGCGGAATTGGGATGAATTTCGAGCTGCTTGTAATTACTCCAATATTCCAGGCGAAAATATGATTTGGGCAGACCGCGACGGCAATATCGGTTGGCAAGCGGTCGGTATCGCGCCCATTCGTAGCAATTGGAGTGGTCTCGTGCCTGTGCCAGGCGATGGTTCGTATGAGTGGGATGGCTATTTGCCTATCATCAATAAACCCAATGTACTGAATCCTGAAAGTGGCATTTTTTATACGGCTAATGCCAATGTTACAGCTAATGATTATGCTTATCCTGACGCACTTGGTTTTAGTTGGAGTGACCCTTTTCGGCAAACGCGCGTAGCGGAAATGTTGCACAATGGGCGCAAACACTCCTTGATGGATATGGCGCAATATCAGACCGATTATTTGTCCATTCCTGCACGAGAGTTAGTGCCGCTTTTGCGACATATTGAATTGGACAATACGATGGCAAAAAAGGCGCATCAACTGCTACTCAATTGGGATTATCGCTTAGAAGTGCAGTCCATAGCAGCGAGTATTTACAATGCTTGGGAGCAAGAACTACGCGCTGAGATGGAAACGCTTGTCATTCCTAAAGCAGCCAAAGAGTATGCCAGTTTGCAAATGAAAAAAGTGGTGGATTGGCTCATTTTACCTGATGGAAAATTTGGCAAAAATCCCATTCAAGGACGTGATGATTTTCTAAAAAAGGCGTTTCAGTCTGCCGTACAAAATCTCCAAGCAAAACTCGGCGAGGACATGAATAAATGGCAATACGGACAAGCCGACAATAAGCATATTATCCTAAAACACCCGATGAGCAATGCGCTAAACAAAGATTTGAAAGCCAAGCTTGAGTTTGGCCCTATACCGCGTGGTGGGAATAGTTTCACGGTGAATAATACGAGTTCCAACTTAAACCAAAGTCATGGCGCGTCCTTCCGAATGATAGTTGATACAGGCGATTGGGATGCTTGTTTGGGTATGAATACGCCTGGGCAGTCGGGTAATCCTGAACATCCGCACTATGGCAATTTGTTTGAATTGTGGGCGCGAGATCAGTTTTTTCCTGTCTTTTATTCTAGGGAGAAGGTGGAATCGGTACAGGAGGAGTTTTGGGTATTGAAGCCTTAAAAACAGACTTATGGCTGATTATAGCTAAAGGACTCATCTATCCTGAGCAATATGCGTGGACAGTGGATGAACAAACAACTTCTTATGAAGTCAACTTAACAATCAATCTATGATGAATAAAAGAGTAAGGGAATTTGTAGAAAATAAGCTACCAAATTTTGCGAAGTTATTTTTTCTTTAAGCAAGGCAAAAAACGTAGGCATAGCTGGTTCTGTCGAGGCTTTTTAACGCAGCATAAAGGAAAAAGAGCAAGTAAAATTGGTAGGTTATATTTTACAAGTTCCCTAAAGTGTATAATCGTAGATGATGAACCTCTAGCATTGGGTTTGTTAGAAAAGCACATTCAACAGATTGCTCAATTGGAATTGGTAGCGAGTTGCTGGAATGCGCTGGAGGCTTTTGAGCTATTAAAAAAGAACAGATTAGGGCTTCGGAAATAAATAAACTACGTAAAATGGGGCAGGTATTTTTTTCTTCAATGAGGCGTGAAAACCGCACATAGCCTAGCTACGTAAGGATTTTTACAACGAAATTGAAGGAAAAAAGACCAACTCAGATGCGTAGGTTATTTTTTTCCGAAGCCCTTAATTTAATATTTTTGGATATTCAAATGCCCGTTCTGAATGGTATTGAGTTTGTAAAATCCTTGCCCAATCCACCAAGTATCATTTTCACTACTGCCTTTCGAGACTATGCCGTAGAAAGCTACGAACTGGAAGTTGTAGATTACTTATTGAAGCCAATTACTTTTACCCGTTTTTTCAAGTCTATCAGTAAGTATTTATCCCGTTTAGAACAACAACAAACGAAGCCTGCTATTCCCACAATTGACGAAGCTGCTACTGTCATCGAAACTGCTGAATTTATCTATGTGAATACGAACCGCAAATATGTCAAAGTGCTTTTTCAAGAAGTACTTTACATTGAAAGTCTAAAAGACTACATTCGTATTCACACCAAGCAGCAGCGAATTGTTACTAAAGATAAAATCAGCGAGTTTAAGGGGAAACTACCCGATTATTTTTTGAGAGTGCATCGCTCTTTCATTGTCAATATGAGACAAATTACAGCTTTCACGGTTAATGATGTATAAATTGGAGATTCAGAAATCCCAATTGGAGTGAGTTATAAAAAAGAGGTGTTGCAAAAGCTGCAAAATCAATAGACTTGTTCGGCGGTTACGAATGTAGCCTAAAGTTCATTCTTCCTCCGGCGCATAAGCAATAAATACGTTGATTATTTCGGTTGCCACGTCTTGTTAGAATTTTGGGTGAATATAGGGGATTTTTGGGAGGCGTTTAGCACTTGCTTGTGTGGATATACTCCTATCTCTTTACTCCATTTAGTACTGAATCTAAAATACTTGATGGCTTACTACAACTACTAGTGCATCAACCCGTAAGTAATTACCAACTTTAGGGAGCTTATTTTTTCGTTAGTCGAGGCATGAGGAGAGAGCATAACTGGTTATTTGACTGACAAATAACGAAGAATAACGGGAAAAGAAGCCGATAAATTTGGTCATTATTTATGGGTTGATGCACTAGCTATCCCCGAATCGCATCTAATAATTCATTCAATTTTCGAGCTTCTTCTTCCGTGATATTGCTTAAGTAATCCTCCATATCACGTTCTAGAATATTACTAGCTTCTTCCAATACTTGCATCCCCAAATCCGTGATGATGATGTCTACGCGGCGGCGGTCGAGTGTACTTTCAGTACGTTCGATATAGCCTTTTTGTCGTAGCTTCTCTACTAAGCGCGATGCATTCGACATTTTATCAATCATCCGTTCAGTAAGCAATTTTACGGTTGCGGGTTCAGGGTGTTGCCCACGTAGAATACGCAAAATATTGAACTGCTGCCATGAAATTTTATAGGGACGCAAAATTTGCGTAGTCATTTGACTAATCCAAGAGGCTGTGAACAAGAGATTAATGTTCAGCTTTTGGTATTCGCTATTAAAACTAGATTGCTTTATTTCGTCTTCTATTCGCATGTTGAAATAACATAAAACCATCATGTTTTAGCAATTGTAAATAGTCTGACATCTCTTTCCAAAACGTCTTTTGCATAAAAAAACACAATGATGATTAGTACGCATAAAAAAAGGTAGTTTCAGTAACTGTATTCCAGCCACAAAAGCTACCTTTTCCAAATATAAGCACGAAATATAATTATCTCTTTTGACTTTTTAACTATCTCTCTTCCAAAAACTTATGAATTGCTGCAAAATCGAGGCGGCCAAAGCCTTTTTGCTTGGCTTCTGCGAAAATTTCCTTTGTTAGATTGGCTAAATAAAGCGGCTGTGCTTGTTCATAAGCGGTGAGCGTAGCTAAATGCAAATCTTTATGCATCCATTCCAAGGGAAATTGTACTTCATAATCACCTGATTTCACCATTTCGGCTTTAAACTTCGTAAAAGGTGCAGCTACTACTAAATTAGGCAGCACACTAAGCAAAAAGTCTTTTGAAATGCCCATTTTTTCACCAAGTAGCACCGTTTCGGAGAAGATAAGCATGGACTGTGCCAGCATCATATTTACAAGCATTTTGAAGGCACTTCCTTTAGTCGTTTCGCCGATGTGTAGGGTTTTCTTTCCCATCATATCCAAATAAGGCTGAATTTCTGCTAATAGATTTGCCTCGCCCCCTGTAAAGAAAACCAATTCGGCATTTTCCGCATGAGGTTTCGTGCCTGCTACGGGTGCATCTATAAAGCGAATATTTGCAGCTTGTGCTGCCTTATGTGCTTTGGCACTAAAAGAGGGATTTACGGTAGAGCAATCCACCCAAATCGCGCCGTTTTTCATATGTTGGATAGCTGCTCCATCTTGCAAAAAAACGCGTTCTACTACTTCTGGTGTGGATAGCATACTGAATACAATATCCGCGTTTTGTACTGCTTCATTGGCACTTGCTGCTACGCTCGCGCCTTGAACTTGCAAGGCTTCAGTAGCCGCTTTAGAGCGATTCCAAACCGTAAGTTGTACCTTATGTTGGAGCAAATTGCTGGCCATTCGACTCCCCATGATGCCGAGTCCGATAAATGTGATGTTCATATTTTAAACTATTTGGGCAGTATAAGTAGCATATCTTCAACTTAACGATTTAGAAGCTGATTTCTCATCAGCTTCTAAATTACACTGCTTGATAAAAAAGGGAAAACAATTCATCCGTTAACGGGAAGTTAGCAGATGAATTGTTTTAAGTTGATGACTTTCGTATTTCTCCGAACTGCCTTATTGAATTGAATTTCTAT
>JAHDCQ010000263.1 GCA_020629845.1 Saprospiraceae bacterium
AAAAAAAGAAAGTATAGTAGAATTCAACTTTCAAATCGTATCTTCGTTTCTAGTACTGACATTGTGTTATTTGGTGATTTAGTTTTTTTATTAAAAGAGAATAATTCTAAACTAAAAAACCAAATTACCAAATAACGAAACAAAATAAAAAAATGGCTCTACAAGTAGGCGATAAAGCTCCTAATTTCACCCTTACATCAGATGAAAAAAAAGGCGTAACACTAGCCGACCATCAAGCTAATAATGTGGTGTTGCTTTTCTTCCCATTAGCATTCACAGGGGTATGTACTACAGAACTGTGTACTATGCGCGATGATATTGCGTTCTATCAAGGTTTGGATGCTGACATCCTAGCTGTTTCGGTAGATTCACCCTTTACGCTGGAGAAATTTAAGGAAGAGCAAAAGCTAAATTTTCCCTTGCTTTCGGACTTCAACAAAGAAGTATCTACCGCTTATGGGGCCTTGCATGAAAAATTTGCTTTTGGGATGCTAGGCGTTTCTAAACGTTCTGCTTTTGTGATAGATAAAGAGGGAACGATTCGCTATGCAGAAGTGTTAGAAAATCCAGGAGAATTGCCCAACTTTGAAGCAATTAAAAAAACCTTATCAGGTCTTTAGCGAGTCAGTCTTTGGTCTTTAGTTTTAAGACTAAAAGCTCGTAAATCCAATGACCATAAATTTTATAAACATAAATTTTCTATGAATCGCATGTACGAAGATAAATGGATAACGGGCTTCAATATGCAAGCAGTAGAAGTGGAAGAGGACATAGATATAGATATTGATGTGCTCCTCGAAGATGAAATTGATGAAGATTGGGGGAATGGTAGCATGGCAGAACTCATCGTCTATAATGATGATGTGAATACCTTTGATTGGGTAATTCAATGCTTAGAGGAAATACTCAATCATAGTGTGCAGCAAGCGGAGCAGCTATCGCTAATGATCCATTTCAAAGGAAAAGCAACCGTAAAAACGGCATCCAAGCGGCTATTGCGCCCCAAAAAAGATGCCTTAGTGGATAGAGGATTATCCGCAGTAATAGAAGGTGGCGAAGACGAATAAAATATGCTTGCAGTGTGGCGAGCATTTTTAGTAACGGTCAAAGAATAATTTCCCGATTTGGACTTTTTCTTTTCCGCCCATTTTTCACGTTGAAAACAGTCAAATATCCAGATATGCTCCTATTTTCAACGCAAAAACTGGACAAAAAACTAAAGCGTCGAAATCGAGAACTTATTTTCCGACCGTTACTTACAAGAATTAGAGTTCTATAAAAGTAGCAATGTCCGTTGGTGGCCTTGCTACTTTTTATATTAATAATATGCCCGTATTCTGGATACCAGATAATGCAATGATTTTTCCTGACCCTATGCTGGCAAATAGCGAAGGCATATTGGCTGTGGGGGGAGATTTATCAGCAGAACGCCTGCTGCTGGCCTATCGTATGGGTATTTTTCCGTGGTTCAATCCTGAAGACCCCATCGTGTGGTGGTCGCCCGATCCGCGTTTTGTATTATTTCCTGATAATTTAAAAGTCTCGAAAAGCATGCGCCCCTATTTCAATAAACCAAAATTTCAACTCACTTTCGATAAGGCGTTTGAAGAGGTGATGCGGCATTGTCAAAATGTAAAGCGCAAAGGACAAATGGGCGGTACCTGGATAACCGAAGATATGATAGCAGGCTATTGCGAACTGCATGAGGCGGGCTATGCACACTCGGTGGAAGTGTGGGAAGCAGAGGAACTCGTAGGTGGGCTATATGGCGTAGCAATAGGCAATTGTTTTTTTGGCGAATCCATGTTTACTAAAGTGAGTAATGCTTCCAAATTTGGCTTTATCAGCCTTGTGCATCATCTAAAAGCGCGAGGCTACCAACTCATAGATTGCCAGCAAAATACCCAACATCTTAAAAGCTTAGGTGCACAAGATATTCGTCGCAAACGTTTTCTTGATTTGTTAAAACTGTATGTAAACGAACCAACAGAAATAGGCAAATGGACGGTAGTATAAGACGCTACACTAATCCCTCCCGCAGTAAATCATGCAGATGAATAATGCCTAAGTAAGTAACATCTTCCACCACTGCCAATTGTGTGATACTATGTCGGCGCATGAGTTCTAGTGCTGTGACAGCGAGCGTATCTTTGGCAATTGTTTTAGGCTTAGGAGTCATAATATCCTCTGCTTTTAGATGTGATACATCTTCGTCTCGTGCTAACATGCGACGCAAATCACCATCTGTAATAATACCGATAAGTTGTTCTTGAGTGTCCAATACAGCCGTGCAGCCGAGTCGTTTGCTGGTCATTTCTACTATAGTTTCCCGAATAGTCGCATTAGCAAAGACGCTTGGGCGTTCGTGTTGGGTATAAATATCGCGTACGCGCAAATACAATTGCTTACCCAGCGCGCCTCCAGGGTGAATCTGGGCAAAATCCTCTGAACTAAAGCCGCGAAGGGTCAGCAAGGCCATCGCTAAGGCATCGCCCATCGCTAATTGAGCTGCCGTACTAGCAGTAGGGGCAAGATTATTCGGGTCTGCTTCGGTTTCCACAGGCGTATGTAAGATAGCATCCGCTTGCTGCGCGAGATAGGAGTTTTTATTGCTCACCATAGCTAAGAGTTGGCTGCCACGAATTTTCAGGAGCGGCACTAGTACTTTTATTTCGGGCGTTTCACCACTTTTGGACATACATAGCACCACATCGGAGGGCTGTATCATACCCAAGTCACCGTGAATAGCATCCGCTGCATGCATAAAAATGGCGGCTGTACCCGTCGAATTGAGCGTCGCTACCAGCTTTCGACCAATCAAAGCACTCTTCCCAATACCCGTTACCACCACGCGCCCTTGCATATTTTCAATAATATGAATACTTTTTTCAAAACCTGCGTCTAAGCAGTTGGTGAGTTGCTGAATCGTATGTGCTTCTATCATTAAAGTACGCCTTGCATTTTTAATGCCTTCGGTTATGGTAATTGTGCTAGATTTTCTTATTTTTGATGCCTTTTCCAGAGAACTCCCGTTTGTTTTTTCCATTTTGAAGTAGAAAATAAATTTTGAATGATTGAATTGTGCATTTTGAATGAGGCTTTTTTTAATAAACACCTTTCTATTCAAAATTTATCCATTCAAAATTCAAAATTATAATTAAACTATAAATTAACAATACAATCGTCGTCTACTAGCTGAATAGCACCACCACCACATATTCAGTTGGATAAAAAATATACGGCGATACCTAACCAATTATTACAACATGACAACGAATTTCAGCAAAGCAGCTGATGCGTTCGTGGCAAAAGTAGCTGCGAAGCAAGCACATGAAACGGAATTTTTGCAAGCTGTGCAAGAAGTAGCAGAAGCAGTTATTCCATTCATTGAGGCAAATCCCAAGTACAAGCAAGGAAAAATCTTGGAGCGCGTGGTAGAGCCTGAGCGTGTGATTATGTTCCGAGTACCCTGGTTGGATGACAAGAACGAAATCCAAATCAACAAAGGCTATCGCGTGCAATTCAATTCTGCTATCGGCCCATACAAAGGGGGCTTGCGTTTTCACCCTAGCGTAAATTTGTCGATTTTGAAATTTTTGGGCTTTGAGCAAATCTTCAAAAATGCACTTACCACGCTACCTATGGGGGGCGGTAAAGGTGGCTCCGACTTCAATCCTAAAGGCAAATCGGATGCTGAAGTAATGCGTTTTTGCCAAAGCTTTATGACCGAAATAGCGCGGCATGTAGGGGCGAATACGGATGTGCCTGCTGGCGATATTGGAGTAGGCGCACGTGAAATTGGTTACATGTTCGGGCAGTACAAGCGACTCCGCAACGAATTCACAGGCGTACTCACAGGCAAAGGCTTCAATTGGGGTGGCTCACGCATCCGACCAGAAGCAACAGGTTATGGTTTGCTTTATTTTGTGGAAGAAATGCTCAAAGAGCGTGACGATTCTATGAAGGGCAAAACGGTTACGATTTCTGGTTCAGGGAATGTAGCGCAATATGCTTGCGAAAAAGCCATTATGATGGGCGCACGCGTAGTAACCTTGTCCGATTCGGGGGGCTTTATCTTTGACCAAGATGGCATTGACGAGGAAAAATTGGCTTATGTGATGGAGTTGAAGAATGTGAAGCGTGGCAGAATTAAAGAATATGCCGAAAAATACGATTGTCTGTATGTAGCGAACGAGCGTCCGTGGGGTGTAAAGTGCGATGTAGCCTTGCCTTGTGCTACACAGAATGAATTGGACGAAGAGAATGCGAAAGACCTCGTGAAGAATGGCTGCATGGTGGTAGGCGAAGGTGCCAATATGCCATCCACGCCAGAAGCAATTGAGGTATTCCATGAGGCAGGTATTTTATATGCACCAGGGAAAGCATCGAATGCAGGTGGTGTAGCTACTTCGGGCTTAGAAATGAGTCAAAACTCCTTGCACCTGTCTTGGGCACGCGAGGAAGTGGATGGACGCTTGCACAACATTATGAAAGAAATTCATAAAACGTGTAAACACTATGGCGCAGTAGATGGTAAAATTGACTACGTAAAAGGGGCAAACATTGGCGGCTTTGTAAAAGTAGCTGATGCTATGCTAGACCAGGGTGTGGTTTAAGAATATAAAGATGATAGTCACTTTGATAGTGACTGTCATCTTATAAACATAATTTTATCCTAATAAAAGCCCAAAATTGCCTTCAAAAACCAATATTTTTAAGTAACTTAACGCAAGAATTTGAGGGAAGGTGAAGAGGGATTGATATTATGCTTAATCAATAAGTAACGGTCGAAAAATAAATTTCCGATTTCGACGCTTTAGTTTTTTGTCCAGTTTTCGCTTTGAAAATGGGAGTATATCTGGATATTTGACTGTTTTTAAAGTGAAAAATGGGCGAAAAAGAAACAGTCCAAATCGGAAAGTTATTCTTTGACCGTTACTGAATAAGGAAATATCATATTAGGTAAACACAAACACTACGTATTTACTCAAAAAATACGAAATGCCTTGTGCCTAGATACTCAAGAAATTCACCGAATGTAAAAGATACGAATTCATGACAACGACTAGTGTAGATTTGCATGAAGCTTTGCAGCAATATTTTGGTTTCGATAAGTTTAAAGGAAACCAAGAAATAATAATTGATAACGTACTACGAGGGAAAGATACCTTTGTAATAATGCCTACGGGCGGTGGAAAGTCCCTATGTTATCAGTTGCCTGCACTCATGCTGGAGGGAACAGCAATCATTATCTCACCACTGATTGCTTTGATGAAAAACCAAGTGGATTCCATAAGAGGCTATAGCCAAAACGATGAAGTAGCGCACTTCCTGAACTCTTCACTCAGCCGCACACAGATGCGGAAGGTGAAAGCAGATATTGTAGCAGGCAAAACGAAACTCCTCTTCATCGCGCCCGAAACATTGACGAAAGAAGAAAATATCCAATTTTTTCAGTCGGTAGATGTATCCTTCGTGGCGGTGGATGAGGCGCACTGTATCTCAGAATGGGGACACGACTTCCGTCCTGAATACCGTCGCATTAAGGATATGATTGAGGCTATTGCAAAGGATATTCCAACGGTGGCACTTACGGCAACAGCAACACCTAAGGTACAGTCCGATATTGTGAAAAACCTCAATATGAAGGGCGAACAAAGCTTTATTTCGTCCTTTAACAGAGATAATCTCTACTATGAAGTGCGTCCGAAAACCAAAAAAGCACATGTGCAGAAAAGTATCGTACAGTTTATCAAAAAACGTGCTGATCAGTCAGGTATTATCTATGTGCAAAGCCGTAAATCTACAGAAGAAATTGCGCGCGTACTCAACGTGAATGACATCAAAGCTGCGCCATACCATGCGGGTTTAGATGCGAAAACGCGTAGTAAAACACAGGATGACTTCCTGATGGAAGAGGTGGACGTTATAGTAGCAACGATTGCTTTCGGAATGGGGATTGATAAGCCCGATGTGCGTTTTGTGATACACTATGACATCCCGAAAAGTATTGAAAATTATTATCAGGAAACAGGCCGCGCTGGTCGTGATGGACTCACGGGCGATTGCCTAGCCTTTTATTCCTATAAAGATATACTAAAACTCGAAAAATTCTTACGTGATAAGCCTGTAGCCGAACGCGAAATGAGCATGCAGCTCATGGATGAAGTGACGGCTTATGCAGAAACTACCGCTTGCCGCCGCAAATTCCTATTGCACTACTTTGGGGAAGAATATGACGATTCGCAATGCAACGACATGTGCGACAATTGCCGTCACCCGAAAGAGAAAATGGATGCAAAGCAGGAAGTACAATACGCTTTACAAGCCATACTGGAACTGGAAGAAAATTATGGCATCAAGACGATGGTGGACTTTGTAAAAGGCAAAGGCACGAAGGAAATGAAAGACTTCCGTTTCGATAAGCGTCCGATGTATGCTATCGGTAAAGAGCAGCCTGATTTATTCTGGTTTTCGGTTTTCCGACAAGCGATGCTTACTGGACTTATTCGCAAAGACATAGAAAGCTATGGCTTGCTCAAAATGGAGGACAAAGGACGCGCTTTCTTGGAAAAGCCGAGTGAGTTTATGATGTCTATCAACCACGATTTTGAGGTAGAAGGTGATATAGAAACTAGCGCAAGTAGTGGCAAGGCTGCTGTGCTGGATAACACCTTGATGAAAATCCTAAAAGACCTCCGAAGACAAGAAGCCAAGCGCAAAAATGTACCGCCTTACGTCATTTTTCAAGATCCTTCTCTGGCAGATATGGCAACCCAATATCCACTTTCGATGGCAGACATGGCCAACATCAGTGGAGTGAGTAAGGGGAAAGCTACGCGCTACGCCAAGCCATTTATTGCAGCCATCAAGGAGTATGTGGAGGAGAACGATATCGAACGCCCAATGGACTTTGTGGTGAAGCAAGTGGCGAATAAATCCAAGTCGAAAATCAGTATTATTCAAAGTATTGATAGAAAAATTCCTTTAGAAGATATTGCCTCTTCTTTGAGCCTATCTATGGAAGAACTCTTTGAAGAGTTGGATGCGATTGTGACTTCTGGCACAAAGCTGAATATTGATTATTACATCGAAGAAAATATTGACGAATATAGCCGCGAAGACATCACAGAATACTTTATGGAGTCAGAAACAGATTCCGTAGAGGAAGCCTTGAAAGAGCTACAAGAGGATGACATCACCATGGAGGAAATCCAGATTGTTCGCTTGAAGTTCTTGTCGGATATGGCGAACTAGAGGAGGTGCTAGATGTGAGATTTTCTTATCTCACATCTAGCCTCAAACCGCTAAAAACCATAGTTTTCATACTCAAATCGGTATTATGCAAAAGCTACGCTTCTCCGCAACTACATTCTTTGTAGTTGTGCTATTTTATGCTGTAACACTCCAAGCACAAAAC
>JAHDCQ010000264.1:0-1198 GCA_020629845.1 Saprospiraceae bacterium
TCACATTCAAATATTGAAACATGCTTATTCGCAATAAATCACTTATTACAGTTCTGTGCATCTTAAGTCTAACGCTTTCTGGCTGTTTCCAATGGGGAGCTAGAGGTTTTAAGAATTTCCCAAAGCAAACTGCTCTTGATAAAACCTATAATTATGATGGCAAAGTCATCATCATAGGGGCAGGTGCGTCGGGTCTTGCTGCTGCAAAAATCATGGAGCGTAATAATATAGATTATCAAATACTGGAAGCTACCGACAGATACGGAGGGAGGCTCAAAAAGAATGAAACGCTGGCAGATTTCCCTATTGATTTAGGGGCAGAGTGGATACATAATATGCCTGGGGTACTTAATAGATTAAAAGGCAAAGAAGGAAACGAAACAGATGAGGTGCTTGTCCCTTACCGAATAGAGGATGCTTATAGATGGGATGGTAGCAAGTATGAGAAAGTCTCGAAAAAAGAGCTTGATGGGATGTCTGATTTTTTCCCAGAATATAAGTTCAAACGTTCTACTTGGTACGACTATGTGAATGAAAATTTTGCCAAAGAAGTCAAGCATAAAATCAAATTCAACTCGCCCGTTACCGAAGTCAATTACTCTGATGAAAAAGTAGAAGTGAAAACAAAAAACGGAGAAGTACACATCGCAGATAAAGTATTGGTGACGGTTTCTATTGGGGTTTTAAAATCAAATTACATTCAGTTTGTACCTGACCTAAGCGAAGAGAAAAGAGAAGCGATTAGCAGGATTGATTTTCTTCCTGGCTTTAAACTGATAATGAAATTCTCTCAAAAATTTTATCCTGATGTTGTGGAGCTTCCACATACTGAGGGAGAAGTAGTCTATTACGATATTGCTTTCAAAAAAGAAGCGCAGAGTCATATACTTGGAACACTTGTATTGGGCAAATCCGCAGAGGAATATTACCGCTTAGGTGCTGAAGAAAAAATAGTATCAGCAGCCTTGAAAGAATTAGACCAAATTTTTGAAGGAAAAGCTTCCGAGCTTTATACTGGCGAGTACATCCTTGAAAATTGGGGACAACATGAGTTTACGTTAGGCACTTGGACGAATGCTGCATTGAATAAAAGATTCAGTCTGAAAGCCTTAAATCAATCCCTTCAAAGAAAAGTCTATTTTGCTGGCGAAATATATGATGTGCATCAACAATTGGGCGTACCTGGGGCTTTATTGTC
>JAHDCQ010000264.1:1298-7375 GCA_020629845.1 Saprospiraceae bacterium
CCTGCGTACAATCAATTTAATTCAGAATTAAAAATTGAAACAGAGAAATGAAAAAAATATTTATTACAGGAGCATCTTCAGGTTTAGGAAAAGCTACTGCAAAACTTTTTGCAGCGCAAGGTTGGAATGTCATAGCAACTATGCGAAGCCCTGAAAAAGAGAATGAACTCGACAAAATCAATAATATTACATTGCTACCATTGGATGTAACTGATACAGAACAAATAAAATCGACTACAGAAAAAGCAATTGCTACAGGGCCGATTGATGTCGTATTCAATAATGCAGGTTACGGTTTGGGTGGTGTTTTCGAAGCCGCTACCGATGAACAAATCACGCGTCAGATTAACACCAATCTTTTAGGAGTAATGCGGGTGACGCAAGCATTTATTCCTCATTTTCGGGAAAAGAAAAGCGGACTTTTCATCTCTACAACATCTATCGGTGGTTTGATGGCATTTCCTTTCTTCTCTGTGTACCATGCCACAAAATGGGCTTTGGAAGGTTGGAGCGAAAGTTTGGCATTTGAATTAGGTACTCACGGAATTCAAGTAAAAACAGTTTCTCCTGGAGGTATTGCGACTGATTTTGCTGGCCGCTCTCTCGATATGTCCGTTCATGCCGCTTATGCGAATGATTTACAAAAATTAACCGAGGTGATGGCTAATCCAGAAAGACGAAAAAATTACTCCACTGCGGAACAAATAGCAACGGTAGTGTATGAAGCTGCCACCGATGGTAAATCAAAACTTCGCTATGTAGCAGGTGAAGATGCGAAAGCTATGTATGCACAAAGAAAGGAAGTAGGAGATGAAGCATTTAGAGCTGGGATTAAAGCATTGTTTATGGGTTAATCCGGGCAGTACGTACCTCTTTTAGCTGGGGTTGATGCACTAGCTACCTTTGTATACAGGTAGCAGTCCCAGTTATGGGCAATAAAAACGCCCAAATATGAATCGAAATATATTTGACGTTATAAATAATTTCACTTCTATAACGGAAGAGGAGTATAGCCATATAGCGCAAAAACTAAACTTAACTCATTTTAATAGAAATGAAAATTTCATAGAAATTGGTCAGCAAAATAAAGTCTTAGGTTTTTTGGAAAAAGGCTTATTAACAGTTATTACTATGACGATAAGGGCAATGAAATTACTACTGCTTTTATTGAAGAAAATTCTTTTTTCACGGAGCTAAATAGCTATCAAACAGATAACCCAAGCGAAAGAGTAATTGAAGCCTTAGAAACAAGTAGCATTTATCTCTTTAGTGAAGAAGATATAGCAGAATTCAGAAAATCAATCAGCAATTGGCATGTCTTTGAACGGAAATATTATGAATGGATTCTAAAAGAAAAAGTCAATTTTCAAAGAAAACTTACCAATAGTACGAAGAAAGAAGCGTACCAATTATTTATAGACACTTACAGCTAATCCGCAAAATACGCCCCTCGTCAATACATTGCTTCCTTTTTAGGCATGACACCTTTTACCTTGAGTAGAATAAAATTGTAGTTTATCCATTTCTTGCTTTGAAAAAGCAAAGGCAATGGGCATCATTCCCTCCAATGCTTCAATGAATGATATGTTTCCACAGTTTAAAAAATGGAAAAGGTTATCAGAAGAGGAAAAGGAAGCTTATGCCACAGATATGGCTGTAATGGCAGGTATGTTGGAAGCTATGGATTATCATATCGGACGTTATATCAGCTACCTAAAAGAGAAAGGGCTTTATGATAATACGTCTTATTAATAGTGTTGGGAGTGCTTTTCCTTCGGCTTCGTCACGGGATTTGTCGGAGAACCAAAATATATTGGCTTTATCTATTTCCTATTCTAAATTTACAGTAAAAGACACGCCTGGCTGTAAGTCATAGCCTTCCGAAAGTTCAACTACAATCACCGTTTCAGAATCAATTCTCAAATTCAGAGAATTATGAAACAAATTGGATAGATCAGTTCAAAATAGGAACCCAAACGTTCAGTCAAAGAATTGGCGCGCTACCCAATTTGAGTAAGGTAGGTTTACTGCTAAAGTCTTGTTAGCAATTTATTCTAACTCAAAATACTATGCTTTTTTATCGCTTTTTCAGACTCTTTTGCCTGAATACAAACCTAAAGGTCTGAGAACCATGATTTATTGTCATATTGCTAGACAATAAACAGCATGGCAATATGACAATAATACCAACCTACGAAAAAATCAATATCTGTGTCAAAGTCCAACGCCCGACTTTACTTTTATACGCGCTAAGCATAAAATTCCATTCTAAACGCCTATTTTTACCAAGCTATCTTTGCAATCATACTTCTCTGACTTACTTCATCCATAGAATTGGGCGGAGAATGAGAATCATTAAGCTATTTTAAAATGAAAAGAACTACCCGATTTTCTATTAGTCTGCTATTAATGCTCGCACTTATAGCTACTACGCTATATATGGCAGATATTCCAACACAGACTATTCCGCAAGCACAGAAATTGCCGAAGGCGCAGCGTATTGCTTTGGCCTATGAGGATAATTTTGAACGTACGAAAGATGATGCACTTGGTTATCCGCCTAGGTTGGAACTGGTAAAGGTGAAGGAACAAACTGTTCGTTTGCAACAGTCATTGGCACAATCTAAAAACAACCTAGCACAAGCGCGCTTTCGTGAACGTGGCCCAAAAAACATTGGTGGACGCACACGTACCATCCTCATTGATAAAAATGATCCTTCAGGCAATACCATTTGGGCAGGTAGTGTAGGTGGCGGACTCTGGAAATTGGATAATGCGAATTCTAGTTCTCCCAATTGGAGAAACGTAAGTGACTATCTCGAAAACTTAGCGATAGGCGCAATGGCACAAGACCCACGCGAACCCAATATTATGTATGTCGGTACTGGTGAAGCCTATCCTAATGGGGATGCTATCAGCGGCTTAGGCATGTATCGCACGCTAGATGCAGGCGACAATTGGGAATTGTTACCCTCTACCCTAAATAATGATTTAGATAATATTCGAGCTATCGTAGTGCATCCTGAAATGGGGGATGTATACGCAGGTGGCGATAATGGGCTGCACCGCTCTAGTGATCAGGGAGAAACTTGGGAAAAGGTACTAGGGGTAGGTTTTGCTGCTGTAGATGACATTTATGATGTGGTCTATATCGAGGCTAATAATTCCCTTTATGCCTCCACCTCCAACCGTATCTATCGCTCCGAAACGGGAAACCCTGGCTCTTGGCTTGACCTTAGTACCATTGTCAATTTTCCGAGAGGTGGCAATCGTATAGAAATGGCGGTATCGCCTTCCAATCCTAATGTCATTTATTTAGTAGGCTCAAGAGGTGGTGCCGCTACCGAAATTTATCGGACGACTACAGGCGGTACAGAATGGCAAAAACTAGGCTTCATCGGAGGTATAGGAGCCGATTTTACTAATGGACAAGCTTGGTATGATTTGGATATTGCGGTTGATCCCTTCAATCCACAACATGTAATAGCAGGTGGTGTACCTATTTTTCGCTCGTTGGATGGCGGACTTACGTGGAATCGTTTTGCCAACGGTATGCATGTAGACCAACATATCGTAGTCTTCGATCCTGATCGGTCTGGGCACATTTATTTCGGCAATGATGGTGGCGTATGGCGTAGCACACAAGGTTCAGCACGACAGGTAGGCAACCGAAATTTAGGCTATAATGTCACACAGTTCTATGCTTGTGCTTTTCATCCAGAAGCCTTCTCCGATTATATGTTAGGTGGCACGCAGGATAATAATTCTCTTCAAATGGATGACTCCGAAATAGCTAATGCTAGAAATGTAAATGGCGGTGATGGCATGTTGTGTCACATTGACCAAAATGAGCCACAGTTCCAAATTGTGTCTTCGCAATTTGGTAATTACGCACTTTCTACCGATGGAGGTAAAGGCTTTGGCGGCGGACTGGCAGCACAAGGACGATTCGTGAATCCATCCGATTATGACAATGATGCAAACATATTATATGCCCAAACCGACAGTACTGGTCATGACTATGTGCGTTGGCAAGTAGAAACGGGCAGCATAGAGTTTTATGATATTCCTGATGTCACGATTGGTAGTGTTACTTCGGTCATTATCGCTGACCCGACTACGCCCAATCGTATTTATATTGGTGCATTTGGTTCGCGCGGTTTCTATCGAGTAGATAATGCACATAGCGATGCAGAAATTGAGCAAATAAGGATACCAGGCGCAAGTAGTACGGTTTCCTGTATTGACATTGATAAAGATGACCCCGATCACTTACTCGTAACCTTCTCCAATTATGGTGAATCAGGAAATATATTCGAGACGAAAGACGGGGGCGAAACTTGGAGTGAAGTAGATGGGAACATCCCAAATATGCCTATTCGCTGGGGACTTTTCGCACCTGACAACAGCCAACAAGCGGTTATCGCTACGGAAATGGGCGTTTGGTTCACCGAAAAGCTAGATGGCGAAAATACCGTTTGGCTACCCCCCGCGCTAGGTAAAGGTTCGCCTATCACACGGGTAGATATGTTACAAATCCGAGCATCGGATAAAATGATACTAGCCGCTACGCACGGGCGCGGCATGTTCACTTGCGATGTGTTTGCTGACCCGAAAGCTATATTCGATTTGCAACGGGTAGGCTACGTGAATGGTGAAGTAGTCTTTAATGGACTAAAATCATTGGGCGCAGAAACGTTTGAGTGGGACTTTGGCGATGGCACCAGCTCTACAGCAGAAGTAGCGACACATACTTACGATAAAATTGGTACTTACGATATAATACTTACGATTAATGGCACAGAAACAGCGCGCACATCTATAAAAATTTTACCCGAAAAAATACTGCCTTATGCAAAAGGGGAAGAAGGCTATAGCGGCAGCTTTGAAAGTGGTGATGAAGACTATGGCGTACACACTATAAGCGGTTCGGGCTGGGAGCGTGGAGCTAGTAATTTTATTGGTAAAGATGGCACTAATAGTGGTAATAATGCCTTTGTGATAGACCTAGAAAATAATTTCTATAGTCCAAACTCACATAGTGTCTTGTATTTGCCCAACTATGACTTTTCGGAAGAAAGTATTTATGAGTTTAGTTTTTGGGGTAAAAGTTTTATTCAAAATGGCTTCGATGGCTACTTAGTAGAATACTCTTTAGACAAAGGCAAATCTTGGCGCGTACTAGGCAACAGAAGCGATAATTGGTACGATTTTGAGAATGAAAATCTGGATGGTGCTGCCTTTGATAGAGGTACTACCTACTTTGCTAACTCCCGCCGCGAATGGACAAAATACTTCACCGATGTAAGCTATCTTAGTGGGCAGCGTGATGTAGCTTTTCGTTTTGTATTTAAATCAGAGGGGACAGGCAACCACCCTGGGGTAGCAATTGACGATGTGGAAATCACAAAATTCGATGGGAAGCTGGAGACCGCTATTGTAGATATTCGTGCAGATTATACTACACCCGATGCGGTGACGGTGGAATGGACTACGCAGCCTGAATATTTCGCGGATGAATTCATAGTGGAGCGTTCCCTCAATGGGCGAGATTTTGAAGTAGTAGGTCAGAAGCTTGATGCGAGAGGGCGCGTGTCGAGCCAAGTACAAAATTATGAGCAAACCATCATCGGTGCTAGAGATTTGTATTTCTATCGGGTGCGTTCTATCAATGAAAATCAAAGCCGCGACTACTACTACGAATTCACCTCCCCCACTGTAGTAGTACGACGCAATATGGAAGGCACTGACATCTTTACGACCTTCCCGAATCCATTTAGTGATTTTATTGATATTACGTTCAATAATGTAATAGAAGAGGAGGTGAAATTTGAATTGTACGATACTGCGGGGAAACTCTTACAGCAGCATACGCAAGCTGTTGGAGACGTGTATCTGAAGCTCGAAACGGTTGATTTGCCTTCGGGTATTTATTTTCTGCGTTACCAAATTGGTACGCAAGAGCAGAAAATCATTAAGCTCATGCGGCAATAATTCGTAACTTTATTAGCCTACCGTATGCACACAAATGGGAAATCAATCCCAGAGGGATGAAATTATTATAGCAAACGTATTTC
>JAHDCQ010000265.1 GCA_020629845.1 Saprospiraceae bacterium
AAGTTTCCACAGTTTATTTGATTTTATTGATGAATGATATGTAGTATTCGACAAAGGCTTCGTTTTCTTAGATGAACGGTTTTTATTCATCCATGAAAGCCAAATTTCATACCTTTTTCAAGATTCAGAATAATGTTTTTTGAATCGAATTTTAGACAGAATTTTTGGATAAAAAGGATGCGTTCTTAGGCTAAGAATTTTTTTTGAGTTTCCGATGTAACCTATTGCCGTTTCGTGCGACTATTTAAGCAGAATTGAAATCAAACGATTATTTGGTAGAGGGATTTTTTCAATGTAGAATGCAAAATCGAAAAATATAAAAGTGAAATTTGCCAAAGGCAAAATTTCTAATTTCTTCTACATTTTACATTGCTCATTCTAAGATTCTACATTGAAAAAATCCTCTACCTAAAAGAACAAACAATGAAGGAACACAAGCAACAGGCATTTTTGAACCTCTACGAAAGCTGCCATGATGATTTTGCACGTTATTGTTCAGCCTTGACCTTCGGGAAAATGGACGTGGAAGACCTTATGCAAGAGGTGTTACTTTCTGCTTACAAACACTTCGACCAAATTGAGCGCAAGGAACAATTGCTCCATTATTTGATTCGGGCAGCTCGCAATCGAGCGATTAGCTTTTGGCGTAGGGCTAAATTTCGCCCTGAAATGCTTGCGCCGCAGCATGAATCTATTAGCAGCACTACCACCACGCCCGAAACGCAATTGGATGTGCAAATCCTCTATAAAGCAATGGATAAATTGCCCGAAAAACAACGCGATGCACTCATCCTCTTCGAGGTGAATGGCTTTAGTATGAAGGAAATCGCGAGTATGCAACAGACTAGCGAAGGCGCAGTGAAAACCAAAATCTCAAGAGGCCGAAAGAAGCTTCGGCAGATGATGGCAGAACGCGGAAAAACGCCTATGTTTTTTGGTATTCCACTTTCAACGAGTTCTGCTAGGGATTTTCCAGAACTTGCTTTACGTACTCTATTTGAGCAAAGCCGTGAGTTACTATATGTACCTACCAAAAATGTAGCTAGGCATAATTTCCAATATGAACTAGGGGCGGTTGCCACGAACGGCAGCTTACAATTCTCCTTTTTTAATCAATTTTTGGGCAATTTTGCGAGTACATGTAGCCTGCATACCGCACTTTTTGTGGGTGGTGTATTTTGTTTTATGCTGCCGCCTAATCAAATTGCTCAACCGAATACTTCCATTGCCGAGGCGAGTATAGGCGCATTTTTATTGCCTACTATCAAGCATATCGTTGCGGAAACACCCAAGGAAGTAGTAGAGATAGAAGAGTTGGAGGCGACGAATTTTAAGGAAATAGCATCTATTGCTCCTCCATCTATTAGACCTAAGGTAGAGCTTGTCGAACATACTATTATATCGTCGATAGTTGCACCTGATGTAGTGAAGCTTACAAATACAGCACCCGAAGAGTTATCTGTTCCAGTTGCTGTACAGTTACCCAAAACAGTAGCACCCACACCGCCTGTGATTAATAACAATGCTGCTTATTTATATGGTAAAGTCACGACAATAGATGGTACGCCGTATATCGGACAGTTGCGTTGGGGAAGAGAGGAAGTGTTTTGGACAGATTATTTTGATGCTACAAAAGTCAAAAATGAAAATTTAGCTTATCTGACTAAGAAGCAGCTACGAGAACTCAGAAGACGCGATTCAGGAAATACTAATGTCAGCATTATTGCCATCAATAATGTGGGCTGGAACATCGGGTACGATTTCAATCATAGCTTTAGTTGCCAATTCGGAGAACTGCGTATTATTGAACGACTCTCGAAGCAAAAAATGCAACTCACTTTACGCGATGGTATCAAAATGCCTATAAAGTCGGGTGGCAACGATTCGTATTCCAGCATACACGTCTACTTAGAAGATGGTACAAAGACAAAGGTTTCTTGGGATAGAATCCAAACGATAGAATTTGTGGAAACACCAAGCGATTGGGTAAGTCAAATCGGGATGCCACTACATGGCACAGTGGAATCGTGGATCGGGGAGTTTGATGGCTTAGTGATTTGGGATAAAGAAGAACGCCTAAGCGTTGATATTTTGGATGGCGAAGAAGCAGGCGAAGATCTAGAGATTAGCTTTGGAGATATTAGAAGCATCGAAAATAAAGGACGTTCTTGCAAAGTGAGCCTGAAAGATGGTACTATACGCGAATTATCGAAATCGAATGATGTAAATAGTTCTAATGATGGCATAGAGGTCATGATTCCCGACGAAGGGCGCGTGAGTTTGCGCTGGAAGGACTTCGAGCGGCTTACGTTTTCGGATAGCCCGATGGTGCAAATGAAAACCTACAGCGATTTTGTCGCGCCACGTGCTTTACAAGGAAGCGTCACTACCAAAGAGGGGGCGGTATTAAATGGCAAACTCGTGTACGACCTAGATGAACGCTACAATTTTGAAATGCTAAATGGTAATATCAAAAATGTGGAATTTGATATTCCGTTCCGCTTAGTGAAAAGTATTGAGCCTAAGGGGACAAGTAAAAGCCGAGTAAGTTTGAAGTCGGGCGATACCTACGAATTTAGTGACTCCCGTGATGTAAATGCGAAAAATACGGGTGTATTGGTTTTTCAAGCGGATGTTGCAAAACCTGTTTATATTGCATGGGAAAATATAGATAGAATAGATTTGGAATAAATGATTTTTCATATAAAAGCAAATAGTATAAAGAAGTCGAAGGTCTCAAAGACCTTCGGCTTTTGCAGTTGCTGCCTGCTACTCTTCATTGCTTTTACTCAAATAATACATGCTCAAAGCAAGCAACTAGAACTTTTACCACTCGATAAATCAGCTGATTTTTTGACTGAAAAAATAGCATATTCTCCAAGCATCGAAGATACGCCAAGCCTAACCACTACGCTTAGCAAAATCCGCCAAGACCTCCACCAACAAGGCTACTTGGCGGCTTCCGTAGATAGTATTTTTCTAAAAGATAGCCTTACCTATGTCGCACTGCTGCATGTGGGCGATCGATACGAATGGCTACAACTTAAAAATGGCAATGTGGAAGAAGATTGGCTTTCCAAAGCAGGCTTTCGGGAGCAACTCTATAGCGGCAAAGCCTTCAATATTAAACGCCTACGGCAACTCCAAGACGCGCTCCTTAGCGAAGCCGAAAACAATGGCTTTCCTTTTGCAAAAACGCAGCTAGATAGTGTCTCTATGAAAAAGGGGAGGGTAGCAGCGCAATTGATGCTGGATAAAGGCGAGCTGATTGTAGTAGATACTATGTATGTGCAAGGTGAGGTGGAAATTTCTAAAAAATACCTCGAGAATTACTTGGGTATTTTTCCAGATGAACCTTATGATAAATCTAAAATCATACGCATTCCCCAACGCATTAAAGAATTGCCATTTGTGCAAAGTGCAAAACCCCTAGATGTAACTTTTTATGGCAATCGGGCCATCATTAATCTATATTTAAAACCTAAAAAAGCCAGTCGTTTCGACTTCATCGTGGGGGTACTTCCCAACACCACTACCAACGGCAACGTACAAGCCACTACTTTCACCCTCACAGGCGATTTGAAAGGCGAATTTTACAATGCTTTCGGCTATGGAGAACAAATTTTGGTAGAATTGGAGCAATTGCGTCCTGCTACGCCGCGCTTAAATTTATCGGTCAATTATCCTTATGTACTAAATCTGCCCTTTGGTGTAGATGGCGAATTATTAATTTACAAACAAGATACCACCCTACTCGAAGTGGCTTCGGATTTGGGTGTACAATATCTTTTAGAAGGTGGCAACTACTTGAAAGCCTTCTGGAATACCCAAAGCTCGGATTTACTCAGTATAGATAGTATCCAAGTACGCCAACAAGCCCGCTTACCTGAAAATCTCGACTTCCAACGCAGCTCCTTTGGTCTGGAATATCTCCAGCAACAATTGGATTATCGTTTCAATCCACGCAAAGGTTGGAGTGTGTTCCTTCGAGGCAGCGCAGGCGTGAAAAATATTACACCCAATAGCCAAATTCTAGCCCTTTCCAATGAAGATGTGGATTTTCAGGCTTTATACGATAGCCTTAGCTTGAATAGTTTTCAATATATCATAGGCACTACGTTGGCGGGCTATTTACCACTAGGCAAACGCGCTACGCTAAAGCTGCAAAATCAGAGCCAACTTATTTTTTCGGACGCACCTATTGTGCAAAACGAGCAGTTCCGAATAGGGGGAAATAAACTTCTGCGCGGCTTCGATGAGCAATCGGTACTAGCTACCCAATACGCGCTTTTTACCCTAGAGCCCCGCCTATTGATAAGTACTAATTCTTATTTCTATGCTTTCGCTGATTATGCGTGGATACGCGATGCCACCAATGCCCGTGATGTGACGAACAATGCCTTCGGCTTCGGAGCAGGCTTGACTTTGGAAACAGGCGTGGGCGTATTCGGGATAAGCCTAGCACTTGGAAGACGTGCTGATGCGCCCTTCAATTTCAGAAATCCGAAAATACATTTTGGTTATGTGAGTCTATTTTAAGTAAAGCTGCATGCAGCTTTGTATTAAGTATTAGGTATCAGGTATTAAGTAGATTTCTTTACATAATACCTTGTACCTAATACTTAATACCTTATCTTAATAATCGCTGCCTCCAATCTTTCGTCCCGATTCTATGCGTTCGTCACCTTCGTCTTCTTTCTTAAATTGCTTGGCAATAGCAAGTTTCGCCTCATCGCTACCAGGTTGCAATTGGTAAGATTCTGTGCCATATTGTACCCGTGCGACTCCACGCATATCTCGCTCTACGAGTAAGCTATAAGTGCCCATAAAATCTTTTCGGAAAATCAAATAACTGCCATCGCTGAAGCTGATTTGTAGGCGGTCTTCTAATGCCGAAACGCATACGCCAGGCAAGTCTTTTTCTAGCGTGATGGATTCTTCATAGTCCCCTTCTTTTACGACTACTGTACCGTCCGTAGCAATTTCTACACCATCCGTGGAGGTGATGCGGCGCATTTTAATACGGCGCGTAGTAAAAAATTGTACTTTCTTAATATCACCAAATTCTTCGATTTGTCGTCTAAGGTCGTGTGTAAACATCGTTTTACCACCTGATGCCTTTTGACCGCCACTGCTAGTACCTCTAGAGGACGAACCGCAAGAAATACACATCAAAACGACTACAAGCAGCACTACATATTTTTTCATGAGTAATGAAATTTTCGTTGGATTGAACGTAACTATTGTAGGTATTAAATATAGGGAATGAGAAACTAATAACTATACCAATTGAACTTGTTCTTTCAACCGCTAACTGCGTTGGTAAAAACTATATATAACTCGTTATACTACGTTTCTACCGCCTTGTTAGCAGCTAAAACAACTGCCTTTAATTGGCACATTTATTAATTTCTCATTCCTAGGTACAACAGGGTCTCAAAATACCTAATACCTAATACATTGTACTTAATACCTATGAAATGAACTTCTTAATTTTGCCTACAATTATAGGAAACTTTTAAAAGATGTAATAATTGTAGATACACATGCTTATAAAAAGCATATGAACTTTGGAGGATGACCAGCAAGAATGTGAGTAGATGTAACGCCTTTTCAAAATGGATTGGTATAAATTTCACAAATTCTTAATGTGTCATTGAGTAATCGGTAGAATTGCTGTATTGTTTTACTGTTGTATTGCTGCTATATGGTTATGGTGCTTGGAATAATCTTCAATAAGACAATACAGCAATAAGACAATACAGCATCTAGCTTTACCAATCCTTCTCTGGTTTTTTCTTATTGCCGCCTTTGCGGAGTTTTTCTTGTACTTTTTGCTCCTCTTTTTCCATAATCTCCAACAACTGTTCTGCCTCCTCTCGCGTGATGTCGCGTTCTTGCTCTTGTTGCTGCTGCTGTTCTTGATTCTCCTGATTTTCTTGCTCCGACTGCGATTGTTGTTGCTGTTGCTGCTGCTGTTCTTGTTGCTCTTGATTTTGCTGCTGTTCTTGGTTTTGTTGGTCTTGTTCCTCCTGTTCTTGGTCTTGATTTTGTTGTTGCTGTTGTTGCTGCTGCTGCTGTTGTTGTTGAATACGATATTGGCGTTGTGCCTGTGCTAGGTTGTATTTCGTTTCAATATCTTCGGGTTGGTGGCGCAGCGCATTTTTAAAGGCATTGATGCTATTTTCATAATCCTCCATTCTATACAGCGAATTGCCGAGATTGTGATAGGCCTGCGCTTTAGTGGCTTCATCTTTTGCCTCCTCTGCAGCCTTCAAGTATTGGCGCGCAGCTTCATCCACGCGCTCTTGCCGATAGATGGAATTACCTAAATTATACGTCCCTCTAGAAGAGCGTTCTTTTTCGAGTCCCTTGCGATAATTTTCTTCCGCTGCCTGAAAATCACCTTGTTTATATTCCGTATCGCCCTCTCTAAATAGCGAGTGCGCCGATTGTGCGGATAGGGCAGTAGTGCCTATGAGTAGTATAAATAGAAAAAAGTACTTAATCATTTAATTATCAATTTTCAATTCTCCATTTTCAATTATTCTGCTGCTTTTCATAACGCCCATAATACCAAAAACGAGGTGCAGCCGCCCGATTATTTTCAGCATCATAAGCATAGCCAATCATTTCCAACACCCCATTTTGTACGAATATTTCTTGATAGTCCATCGCTTCAGGGAGTTGCCTTTGAGCTTCCCAAAAAATACCACCTCGGTTTCTGTTATTGCCTTGCATCACATACAAAGTATCATTTTTCTCCAATACCGACCATAGCTTGCCCTTTTGCACCTTATGTACACCGCTATACGCTTGCTCACCAAGTGGATTGCCATCTTCGTCGTAGTAGCTTTCTTGTATTTGCACCCGCTGAAAATAGGGATTTTTAGAAGTATAGCTACGTGTAGCACTCGCAATGCGTTGCAGTTTAAGCCCTGGCATCCGAAGATAGGACATATCCAAAGGAGCTAAATTTTTACGCGTACGCGTAGCAGGCAATAAATCTTCAAATACTTTTACTTGTCCTTCCCAATTGCCTTCTAAAAAATGAAAAGCCTCCGCAAACGCTTCATCTTTTTTTTCAGTACTTGGGGCATAATCAATTTGTTCGACAGCTACCTCAGGATCACAAGCCAATAGCAAACAACAAGCCAAAAAACACACGAAAATTCTCATCTATTTTCAGATTTTAGACAAAGATTTATCAAAGAACCTAAATTATAGCCGAAGTTTAAAATATAGTTTGGAATTAGGAGTGTATCTTTGCGTGTAATTTTTAGCAAAAAATGCTTTTTTTGTAACAAAATTTGGCTTTCATCATCCGCTTTTTCACACCTCAATAATTCTTACTCGCTTAGA
>JAHDCQ010000266.1:0-1789 GCA_020629845.1 Saprospiraceae bacterium
TTCATGCATTTAAATATTCTCTGGGATATTTCAATTCATTCACGCTCCAAAAGCGACAAAAAAGCTAAATCCTACAAACTCGCTTAACGAACTGTTTTGCAAGCCAATATCATCTGCTAATTCGCTGTCGGAGTTTATTTTTAAACTCATTTTAGCTCAAACAGTGTAGTATTTTTAACGCTTTTTTATCACTTTTTCCACTAAAAGAAATAAGGTCGAAAGTCAATTTTCTTCAAAATGTCCACTAGATAAGAGACACGAATAATTTGTGTCTCCTATCTCACATATTTAAATCTATCCGTCTACTTGCTAATACAAGATATTGTCATCGGTATAATAGAATAAGGTGAATTTTGCATCCATTGGTCTGCCATTCGGGTCGAAGGTTTTGACGTAAACATCTGTGCCGTTTCCTGAACTACTCTTAAACCAACGCTCGATGCTCGTATACGCTTTGTCGCTACCATAAGCACTAGCGATAGCCATGCTTGCTTTGTAATGTGGCATACTTGGCAGTGTCACTTTATAGCTTCCTGTGCCAAGGCGCGCTATACGAATATTTGGATTCGTATTGCTGAACATGTAGGAAGAAGAAGGTGCATAGCCATTAGAAGTTGGATTATTTGCCCATACATACGCACCATAGTCTGCGTTTTCGCCATAGCCGCCCTGTCCTATCAAAAAGTCGCTGAGGTAGCTGGCAGTAAATTGGCTATCCGCGAAGTTGCCATTCATGTCATAGGTATAAATTGTTGCAGTCAAGCCATTGCTGCTGATGCCCCAACTCACTACTTGTGCGCGGCGAGCAGTACCTCCATAAGGCGTTACTTGTACATTACCGTACTTACCATTGATTGCTTTCATACCACCAAACGTGATGCGGTATTTGCCCGTACCTATCTTAGAAAGACTATTGCGTTGTCCTTTAGAATTCCACTTATAAGAACCACTAAGGCTCGTTGGAGAGTTTGCCCATTGATAGGCAGAGCTAGTGCCGCTATTGCCGCCACCTTTCGCGAAGAATACGACGAATTTGCCATCTATTGGTCTACCGTTCGGAGCAAAAGCTAGGATATTGACTTTTAAATCGCGTCCCGATGCTGTCCAATTTTGTACCTGTACGCTGTGGTTGCCTTCATAACCTACTGCATGAAAAACCCCTGCGTAGTCCGCGCCAAGATTTGGAAAAGTAAGTTGCCATTTGCCCGTCCCCTTACGTACACCTGTAATCTTTCCACCTGCTGAATTAAACTGGTAGTCTACATGTGGCGTACTCGTAGAGCTAGTAGGGCTATCGTACCAAGCCCATGCTCTTTCGTTTGCACCTGCATACGTGAATGAATAAGTAGCTAGGAAAATTGTTGCGAGAAAAAATATCTTTATCGTTTTCATTTTCATTGAGTTTTAGACGATGAATTTATGTGTTCTGCTATGAAGTGTTGTATGAAATGAAAACGTCCCGCACTTTTTGAAAAAATTTTGATTTTTGGGGCTAATAGTAAGGGAACTTGTAAAATATAAGCTACCAATTCCCTAAAAGAGAGAGGAGAGACCATTCGCTTTGCTCCTTGATAGAAGAGAGAATTACAAGTATTTTTTCTTTGTTTGGAATATCCTGTCTCTCTTCTCTCAGCGAAGCGGTCTCTCCTCTCTCTTCTCATTTATTCAATTCTACCCTCTACCTGTCTATGGCGCAACTTGAATCAGTTAATGCTAATAGGCGTATTTAACATTACCCCTAAATGATTACGATGTCGGATAGCTACATAATAATCTCCAAAAGGAACAG
>JAHDCQ010000266.1:1889-7326 GCA_020629845.1 Saprospiraceae bacterium
ACCCCTAAATGATTACGATGTCGGATAGCTACATAATAATCTCCAAAAGGAACAGCCCCGAAATAAACGGGCGATTTCCCGTCCACATCCACCACGTCGCCATCAGCTTGTAGCAACGCGGCACGGCTTTGAACAATAGTACTAGGTGTTGCAGCACTCCGCAATTCTACTTTCACCCAATCCACTATGGCATCACTGCCAGTATTATCTAAAATAGTAAGATCGCTAATAGTATAGCCCAATGCGTAAGGGTCGTCGCTAGGTAAGATTGAACGCAAATTGTCATTCATACGTCCCATGCCTGTATTATACGCGCCTTGTAAGAAAACCTTTAGCCCTAATTCAAGTGGCGCAGTAGTACAAGCCCCCACTTCGCGTAGCCTAATATCATCGAAATAAACTTTATGCGCGATATGTTTGCCTACATTAAAACTCAAGTAACTATTGAAATCCGTAGCCTCGTTCATGGTGAAGCTGTGGCTGTAGTAGGTGGGAGTGGTCGTAAGATTTTGACTAAAATAAGCATAGCCTAAAGAACCTGAACGATTGTTCATAATCACGGCTATCGGGCGGGCTGCATCAGCATGGGCTTTATAAGAGACTTCGTAGGTTTTTCCCATTTCTAGGGTAATGGTTTTGTGTCGAATATTCACATGCCATGAGGAGGTACCAAGTGTTGTAACGTCTATCTCTGCCCTGCCATTTGCGGTATTAAGTGTTGCTGCTGCGCCACTATGCAAGAAGAGTGTCCAAGCATAATCTTCCTTTGAGAAACTGCCATTATGCACCTTATTGCAGTCTATACAATCGGTATCTATATAGGGTGCAATATCTATCCAATACGCTCTAGGCACATAAGTAGCAGGGCAACTAATTCCGCCTTCACGCGTGACGAGCAACTCATGATTATTGATGAAAGAAACACCCTCATATTGCGTAAAATTTAGGTTGATAGGGCTAACTGTTCCATTGAAAAAGTCATCGCCTTCAAAACAAGAAAATACCCAAAGGCGATTATAGGTCAGCAAGACTACTTTACGACGGTCAGGACTAATATCGGCAGCCGTGACCCGATAACGGTCAGCAGCATCGCCTGCTACAAAAGTTTGGAAGCTCCCACAAGCCTGTGCGGTATGGCTGCCACCGCCTGCTAAAGGCGTATCAGGAATGCGAAAACAATAGGTGTAGCCCTCTACCAAACTAGGATTTTCAGCAGGATTGACGCGCTTGCTAAACAAATACAGATAACCATCAAAATGAAACATGGCTTCGGTATCCTTGATGCCCGCAAATGGAAAGACGAACTTAATGATTTCCGTACTTGGTGGATTGCCGCCATAGGTATTAGGGTCGGGTACTTTCACAATTTGCAGTTCGTTAGGCTGATTTACATTTCCAAAGTCACCGACGTATAAATTACCGTCCGCATCGGAAGTCATATCTTCCCAATCTATCCAGCCTACATTGAGATTTAGTATGCGTTGCGCGCTGCTAAGGTCATCAATTTGAAAGCTAAAAATAGAATCCTGATTGCCCCCTAAGCCCTGGCAATCAGAGAACACGCCGCCATCTTGATTTGACCAAAATTCAAAATGTCCATTGCTGGGGTTGTAGTGCAAAGCCGAGCCTGATATTTCCCAGAAATGATCGCCCATTTCTCCAATTTGAGTAAGTTGAGCAAAGGAAACAAGGGCATATAAACATAAAAATAGACTAAGTGAAAGAGACCTCATGTGTGGTAGTTTCGGGTATAGGACAAAAATCCCTTTTCCCATCCAATGGAACACGTTCCATTGGGATAAATCATGCGATTTAGGACATTTGTCCTACACCCGTAGTTTCTGTGAAGCATCTAAATTAAGCAATTTTAGGGAGAATGCAAGACTACTTTAATTTTACGCTAGATATTATGTATTTTGCCGCAAGAACACACTACTATACTCACCCACGAATTAAACAAAAGATAAAACATCAGCATTATGCCTAAGCATACCTTATCGAAGTCGAATTATCTTCAATATTTGGACTGCCCTGAAGAATTGTGGCTCTGGAAAAATCGGCGAGAATTGATACCTGAAGAGGCAGAAGATACCAAGTTCAAAATAGAACAAGGGGATTTGATTGATGTGCTGGCGCAACGTTGGTTTGAAGAAGGCGCAGTAGTAGATGGCGTAAAAATTCCACCGAGCCAAGCCTCCTATCAGGATGATTTGCGCGTAGATGGCTTCATTGCGATTTCGGATGTGCTAGTAAGGCATGAAGACGGCAGTGTTTCTATTTTTGAGGTAAAAGGCTCTACTACGGTAAAGAAAAAACATATCTACGATTCGGCTTTTCAGCGTATGGTATTTGAGCGCAAAGGCTATACGGTACGGGACAATTATATGGTCTTGGTGGATAGAAGTTTTGTGTATGAAGGCGATATAGATAAGCATAAAATATTGACCACCGTTAATATTACCGAAAAAGTAAAGCGCGAAATGTCTGCTACACGCAAACGCGCAGTAGAAGCACTTGCCTTTATTAATGGTCCAGAACCAGCAGCGCGTATCACGGCGGGTTGTAGCAATAAGGAACACTGTGCATTTGTGCAGTTGCACCACCCGAAATTCCCAACATATAATGTGTACGATATTTTACGCATCCATAAAAAGAAGCTTAAAATGCTCGTAGGCGATGGAATCTTAGATATCAAAGATGTACCAAAGGATTTCCCACTTTCTAAACGCCAACGCCGACAGGTAGACATCGCGCAATCGGGTGAAACGGAAATCAATAAGCGTACCATTCGTCGCCGCTTGAAGAAGTTGAAATACCCACTCTACTTCCTCGATTATGAAACCTTCGCCTATGTGTTCCCTGCACAGAAAGGCTATCGTCCGTATCAGCAGATGGTTTTTCAATATTCGTTGCATGTGCTAGAGTCGCCTGGAGCAGAATTGGAGCATCATGGCTATATTCTGAAAGAACGCGAGGAATCCGTAGAAGAACTCATTAAACACATGAAAAAACACTTGCGAGAAGATGGCGGCTCGGTACTTGTATGGAGTGAAAACTTTGAGAAATCGCGCAATGAAGAAATGGCAGAACGCTATCCAAAACATGCTCCTTTCTTAGAAGACATCAATAGCCGCACTTTTGATTTGATGGAAATCTTTAAGGACGAACTCTATGTATCACCTGGCTTCAAGGGCAGCTATTCCATCAAGAAAGTACTGCCTATACTTTGCCCTGATTTGAGTTATAGCGGACTCGATATCAATAATGGCGCAATGGCAACGATTAGTTGGCACAAAATGACGCAAGCTACGACCTCCAAGCGCGAACAGAAAGCGATTTATAAAGATTTGGTAGCCTATTGCCACTTAGATACGATGGCAATGGTGCGGATTTGGGAAGAATTGATGGAGATATAGTTAAAGTTGAGGTTTCCTAAATTTTGAAAATTTAGGAAACCTTTACAAATACTAGAACAAAATACCTAAACGAATCGTAATCGCTCGAAAACCACTATTCGACTCATCGCCAAGTTCTACATCTTTCGTCATATCCGTGAACATATCTTGGAAATAGATGCCACCTATTGCGGAGGTATCATCACCTATTTCATATTCTGCACCAATGCCCAAACCCCAAGAAAGACCGAGCGGCGACACGAAATCATTGATTGGAATATCATTAAATTCGTCCAACTTATCAATCAAATCGCCACGCGCTTGTGTACGAATGCCCAAGATCAACTGCGGCTCTCCATAGATGCAGGTACGAATATGGTCGAGGCAGAAGCGCATTTTTAAGCCCGCAGGTACCTCTACATATTGTACGCTATACTTTGCGCGCAGGATAGTCGTCTCTAGATTCGCTTCATTTACCCAAATCACTTCTTTGTCTTCATACTGAAGTGTACCACCATGATTGAAGGCAAAGCCTAAGCCTGAGGTAAATGAGTAACGTTCCGAAGCATCCAAGCTATATTCGGTCAGTAATCCCAATTTTAAACCAACATTCGTACCGTTTCCATTTACGGTATTCAAATTGGCACGCATCCAACTAAATGTAGGACTCAATTGTAAACCAAAGCTTAATTTATCACTTACAATCTGTGCCTCAGCCGCCAAAGTTACTCCTAAAAATAGGAGTAGGATGACAATTTTTTTCATAAGTATCAAGTTTATGATTTTCGGAAATAGTTAGCAAAAATTTTTAGAAGTATTAGGTATTAAGTACAACGTATTAGGTAGTCGTGTCATTAGAATAGACATCATCTCTAGAAATTACTTAATACCTTGTACCTAATACTTAATACCCATAAACTGAACTAAAACAGTACATGCAAACACGAAATTTCGCTTACCCTTTAGCTTTAATATTTTCTTTACTACTTTTTGGGCAATGCAGTCAGGACAAAATCACACCTGACATTACCAATCAGCAAGTAGACATCAAGATTCGACGCTTCGAGCAAGCCTTATTCGCATTAGACACTGCTAGTACAGACATTCCTTTTAGCAATCAAGTTGCACGTTTGGAGCGCGAATATCCAAATTTTTGGCCAGTATTCAAGCAACTTATTGGCAATCCCATGTTTCCGGAAGCGGACTTTTCTAAGCAAGTGTACGACTTCATTACACATCCAGGGGTGCGAAAACTCTACGACACTACACAGCTCCTATATGGCAATATTGAAGCCATAGAAACCGACTTAGAAAAAGCCTTTGGCTACTATAAGCATTACTTCCCTGAACGCGACGTACCAGAAGTAATGTCCTACGTATCTGAGTTTGGGACGGGCGTATTCACTTATGGTGACAGTTTAGTAGGTATTGGCTGGGATTTTTTCTTGGGAAAAGAATTTCCTTATGATTATACCGTTTTTCCAGCTTATCTACAGCGCACAATGGACAAGGAACACCTCGTAATGAAAACCATAGAAGCCGTAGCCAGCAATATGGTAGGCGCGAAAGACAAAGGGCAACGCCTGCTTGACTTTATGATAGATAATGGCAAAATTCTATACATAAAATCACTATTACTTCCAGAAACACCAGATGAAGTATTGCTAGAATGGACAACTGAACAGTTGGCTTGGATGGAAAATGATTATAACGAGCGCGAACTTTGGAAGCAAATATTGACTCGAAAATTGATTTATTCTACCCGCCAGTCAGAATATCAGAAGCTCATCACAGCCAGTCCGAGTGGTATGCCATGGATGCCGCCAGAAGCTCCAAGCAAAACAGCCAATTGGATAGGTTGGCAAATTGTAAAAGCCTATATGGAGCGTCATCCTGAACTACCTGTGGAAGATTTATTAGCCATTGAGGATGCACAAAAGATACTCGATGGTTCTAAGTATCGTCCTAGTAGGTAGGATTTTAATTTTGAGAATTTGATGATTCGATGAGTTGAAAATTTGAATTAGAAGGCAGTCTTTGTC
>JAHDCQ010000593.1 GCA_020629845.1 Saprospiraceae bacterium
TTGGAAAACATAGAATTACGCAGCGATGAAGTGCAGGAAATACTCGGAACGCCACCGCGTTGGATCGTGCGTTGGGGGATTTCGTCTGCTTTTTTGATGTTATTGGTATTTACTTGGTTGGGTTGGTTTTATCGCTATCCCGAAAAAGTGGAAGCGGCTATTGTAGTGACTTCTGCCAAGCCACCAACGGATATTATCGCGCCTTCGAGTGGGTATATTGACCAGTTATTGGTGACGGAAAATGATGTAGTAGAGCCGCAGCAAACCTTAGCTATCATTAAGGCTACGACCTCTTATGGGGATGTAATGCAATTGGAACGGCAGTTGAGTGAACTAGAAAGCGACCTTAATCAAAACTTTATTAAGGAAGATAAGCTGACGGGCAATTTCATCTTAGGCGAGTCGCTGCAAAGTGGCTATTCGGATTTTGTGCAAGCCTATGAAGTCTATTCGCGGGATTGGAAGAAGCAGTTTCGGACTTCGGTGGAGCAATACCGCAATCAGATTAAGAAGCTAGAGGATGGCATCAAAATGGATAGACGGCGCAAGATTGATACGCGGGAGCGGGTGCGACAATTGAATCAGTTGTACCGCATTCAGCAAGAGCAGTATGTGCAAGACGAAAAGAAACTGCCCGAATTGCAAAAAACTTTTGAAAAAATAGAAATCCTGAAGCGCGACGAAACCGACATTGACGAGAAAATCAATGAAAAAGAGCTAGAAATTGAGCGCGTGAAGAGTCAAATTGCAAATGTGACACAGCAAACCGAATCGTCGAGCAAGAATAGCCAAGTGCAGCTAAAAGAGAGCATTAACCAACTCCAAAGCAGCATTAACCAATGGAAACAGCAATATGTCATCACAGCACAAAGCGAGGGCGTGGTGAACTTCTTTAACTTCTGGACCGAACAGCAATATGTGAAGCGCGGACAGGTCATTATGGCTATTTCCCCGCTCGACAATCCAAGTGTAGAGGCAACCGATGATATTGTAGGCAAAGGCACGATTCCGATACAAGGTTCGGGGCGTGTAGAGCCTTCGCAGGTAGTAAAAGTGAAATTTCATAACTATCCGTTCCATGAATTTGGGATTGTGGAAGGCATATTAGCCCATAAATCTAAATTGCCGCGCGATAGCTTTTATACGATAGAGGTGAACTTCCCAAATGGATTAGAAACAAGCTTTGG
>JAHDCQ010000267.1 GCA_020629845.1 Saprospiraceae bacterium
TAAAGAAGCAGACCAAAAATAACCTACTTCATCCTCCATGACAGTTTTTAGTAAAAAGAAAATAGGCGTAGGTGGACAGAAAAAAGATGAACCAAGCCTATGAAAAAAATAACGTTTTCCGACAAATTTCCTTCGGCTTCGTCACGGGATTTGTCGGAGAACCAAAAATAATTGGAGCTAAAGATATAGAAGTTCTTTTAACCTTAGTAATAAAAATAATTTATGGTTTATAAATAATTGCTCGTAAGGACATACTGGCCGAGGCTTTCTATTTATACTACATGTACACATGAATCGGAAATTCGTGGATAGTCGGTAGGCATTGAATTAGGAAATATTAGAGATTTTTTGACGAATGTAGATATGGTTCTTTGACAATAGAGCATTGTCAAAGAACCATAATACTATCCCTACTATAAATCTGCAGGTAAAATAACCGCATCTAGCACATGGATAATACCATTTGTCGCTTGTACATCTGTCAATACAATATTTACAGTATTTCCTCGAGCATCCGTAATGCTTGCACCACCGTCAAGATTTACAGTAAAAGTCTCGCCATTTACAGTAGTCACACTCATTGCATCCGTGAGGTCGCTAGAAGTAACATTGCCTGCTGCTACATGGTACGTTAATACTGCCGCCAATTGGTCAGCAGATAGCGTAGCTGCTACTTCACTAATTGCATCGAATGCACCATTTACAGGTGCAAATACCGTAAATGGTCCATCATCTGAAAGTACATTCACCAAGTCGCCAGAAGCTGCACCTAAAGTAGCCACCAAGCTAGTGAAATTGCTATTGGCTGCTGCATGACCTACTATATCCATTGGCATAATAACCGCATCCACTACATGAATAACGCCGTTCATACCCGCAATATCCGTCGCCGTTACATTCGTGCTACCATTGATGCTTACGCCCGAAGCCGTCTTTTCTACTAGCATGCTTAGGTTCGTACCATTTGGGCCAGTATTAGCTGCTGTACCAAGATAAGTTTGTCCTTCTGCAATGTCTGCTGCCAAAATATCATCGCCTACAAATACATGATAAAGCAAGATTTCCGTCAAAGCCTCATCGCTCAAAGTAGACAAATCTACACCCAACTTATCGAATGCCGCATTGGTAGGTGCGAATACCGTAAATGGTCCGTCGCCGTTCAATACGCTTACCAGGTTGACACGATCTAGTGCACCTACTAGCGTACTAAACTGGTCGTCATCCGCTGCAATTTCTGCTACGGTTTTCTCTGAATTTGGCTTTTCTACAATCGGGTCATCTTCTTCACAAGCTATAAATGTAAATGAAAACAAAGCTGCGAAAAGGAATAAAAAAAGTGATTTCTTCATGATAAATTTTGTTTAAGAAAATGGTGAAATCTCAATTTACACATCCCCCTATGTGCAGAAATTTTAAGGAAGGTTGCCTCGCTTAAAGTAGCTTTTATCGTTTTGACATTTCTGTGAAGAAACAAAAAGCCCCAATTGCTGTTAGCTATGCAATTCATCAAAAAAATTACCCGCTAGGCAACTTTTCATACTCCGTTTGCACATAGGGTAATGACAAAACTGTTTTAGATTGCAGGAATCGAAACTCATAAAAGGGTGTTTACGTGGCGAACGGGCCAGTCAAAAACTACTGTACGAACAGTACAGGCAAGCTATGTTTTTGCTATGTTTACGCTATATGCCTAGCCGTGAAGATGCGGAAGATGTATTTCAGGAAGGCTTTGTGAAGGTGTTTCGAGACCTCAAGCAGTACGATGCAAAGAAAGCAAAACTGAAAACTTGGATGAATCGCGTATTCATCAATACGGCATTGGAGCATCTAAGAAAACGCAAAAATGTATTTGAAACAGTTGAATTGAATGGCACTTATGATTTGCATGTAGCAGATGATGGAGTGTTTTCGACTTTGGCAGTGCAAGAGCTTACAACACTCGTGCAAGAACTGCCAACAGGATACCGCGTAGTGTTCAATATGTATGTCATAGAGGGCTACTCGCACAAAGAAATAGCAGCGCAATTGGGCATTACAGTAAGTACCTCGAAGTCGCAACTGTTTAAGGCAAAAGCGATTTTGAGGAAAAAAGTAAAGCAAACCTACGCGACTGTTGATATAAAATATGAAAAGGGAGAAGTACAACGATAGCTTAGAAGAAGTGTTCTCCGAACGCTTTAACGAATCGCCCGACGCGAGCGATGCTTGGAGTCTACCCTCCGATGCGTCTTGGGATGCTATTGCCGAACAACTCCCTCCTGAACGCAAAAAGCGTCGTTTCTTTTGGTGGATTTGGCTAGGTTTAGGATTCTTAATAGTACTTGCTTCGGTTGTTTTGTTAATGGGTAGCCAACAGCATGGTAATTTGCCAACGGAGACTTCATCTTTTTCTACTTCCACCACCGATAAAGTTGAAATACAGCCTTCTACTTTTGAAAAAACAGAGAAGAATGATGCAACAGCAACCATAGATAAACCAATTACTCCCACAAAAAAATTAACTGCGAATACGACTAAAAATGGTAGCCCTATCAACACGCATAATCAGCATGGTATAAGTTTAGTAGATACGCTTACTAAGCAAACAATTGAGAAAGAAATTACCACTAGAATAGCATCCATTTCAAGTATAGCACCACTACAAAGTAATACGCCTTTATTATTGACAGAAAACAATGTCGCTTCTCCAAAAATTAATCTACCAGCAAGTGATAAAAAAATAACTGCAAGCACGCCAAAAACCAATATAGAATTGGCAGCGAATATGCTTTTGGGTACGCGACAATTTAATACGGCTATAAATGGTATTGATTTAGTTGTAGAAGCCGCGAATACAACTGCCTATGGTGTGCAGATAGAACGAACACTTGGCAAAAATTGGTTGCTTGGTACAGGTGCATTATACAGCAAAGTACAATTCGATGCGAATTATGCCTTTGATTTTCAGTATCAGGAAACAGGAGAGCAATTGGTGGCAGAGGGCTACGCAAAATCTTATGAACATAATCTACCTTCTTTAGCTAGTAATTTTCAGACAGACGTAGTGTTGGTACGTAGTGCAGGCAATGATGTCTCCTCTAATACAGCCATTCCTGTTGAGCTGAGTTTAGCGCATGATGTGACCTACTTGAGCGTGCCTGCTTATGTGCAATATCAACACCGCCAAAAGCAATGGACATACTATGTGAAATCAGGAATTTCTACTGATATACGCCTAAAAAAACTCGCTACGCAACATCTTTCTACCACCTCTAAGCATGATGCTTTTCAGCACCACAATTCTGACGTACAAGAACAGAATACCACCGAAGGCAAGCGTGTTTCACTCAACTACTTAGGTGCAATAGGACTACAGCGCCACCTCAATCAGCAGCTTTACCTTTATGCTGAACCCACGGTACATGCTGCTTTAATTTCTACTTATCCACCACTAGTAGCAGGACAGCGCAAATACGTGGCTGTGGGCTTGCAAATGGGCTTTGGAGTCTCATTCTAACCTATTCTTTTACTAAGGTTAACACACGTGTTTTATCAGATTTTATATGGCAGTAATAGATACCTGATGGTAAAGCTGCCGTTTCTATACTAAAATTACGTTGTCCAGCTTCTAATCTGCCATCAAAAATAGTACGCAACTGCCGTCCTTGAACATCATACAACTCCACCCGAATTGTTTGTGCTTGTGCAAGCGTAAGTTCCAATTGAAAACGATCTTGAAATGGATTCGGAAAAGCGGTAGCGTTTATCGTTATCGCTTGCGGATTGCGCGTACTCGTTGGTTCGGACACATCAATTTTGTGTAGCGAACGCCCATAAGTAGCCGCTACTAGCATTTGTGTGGGTTCATGCAGCTTTAAATCCGTAACAACTACAGTAGGCAAGTTTTCGCCCAATAAATCCCAATCACTTCCTTCGTTAGAAGAATAGAACACACCAATATCCGTAGCAAGATACAGCAAGCCTGTACTAGGATTTTGGAGAATATCATTCACAGGAAGATCAGGCAAATTGCTAGAAATATCTTCCCAAGTGGTGCCAAAATTAGTGGTCTTAAACACATGTCCTTGATAGCTCCCATAGCGATAGCCCGAAAAAGTAACATAAGCCGTGCCTTCTTCTAATGGCGAAGCAAACACACTTGTCACCCAGCGTGTAGGCAAATCTTCCGAAATCTTTGTCCAATCCAATCCGCCATTGGTACTCACTTGCACATTGCCATCATCCGTACCTGCATAGATAATAGCCGTATTTAAGCGCGAAATACTCAAGCTGGTAATCGTCGCAAAAGTAAGATTACCACCAGTCAGCCCATTTGTCAAATCAGGGCCTAGAGCCGTCCAACTATCGCCTCGATTGAAGCTTCTATACACTCGATTAGCACCTATAAAAAGCGTATTAGAATTATTGGGGTCGAAAAGGACGGGCATGTTCCAATTGCGACGGGCATCGCTAGGCAGACTAAAAGTAATATTATTAAAATTGTTGCCTCCGTTCGTAGAGCGTGCCAAATTACCATACTGAAACTGAGCATATATCACATTGCTATTCGTAGGGTCAATGAGCGGTGTAAAACCGTCGCCGCCAAAGATGCGTCCCCAATCATTGAGTCTGCCCGTGCGAGTGCGTACCGTGCCATTATCTTGCGTACCTCCATAGAGGCGTTCTGGGTTTTGGAAGTCTATCGCGCAAGCATAGAATTGCGTGATTGGAATATCCAAGAGATGCTGTGCATTGCCATTCGCGCCATTTTGTAGATAGATGCCGCCATCGTTTCCGAATAGGCGCAAGTTTTCATTTTGTGGATGCACAAATACACTATGCTGATCGACGTGCATGGAGGGGTCAATAATTTGCCAAACATTACCACCATTGCGCGATTCAAACATATTCAAACTTGTCGCAAAAACATGGTTTTCATCATGCGGACTCACGAATACTTTCCCGAACCACCACACAAAAGGTGGCGAATCAATACCTTGAATGCTCACGCGTCGCCATGTGTCACCGCCATTATCGCTTCTATAAATGCCCTGCAAGCCCCCATTTTCTGCATGTACGTACATCGCATATAGCACATTGGGCGCAGAAGGTGCGATGGCAATGCCAATACGTCCTTTTTGTGAAGCTGTAATGGGCAAACCAGCCGTGAGTTCCTCCCAAGTATCGCCACCGTCTTTGGAGCGGTATAAGCCAGAAGTCGCGCCACCATAGTCGCGTCGGTCGGGGCGACGAATACGTTCCCACATGGCAGCATATATCAAGTTGCCATCATTAGGATGAATAGCTAAATCAATCGCGCCTGTGGAATCCGAAACGGATAGGATTTGCTCCCAATTTGTACCGCCATCTTCGCTGCGATACACGCCACGTTCATCATTATTGGCAAATAGGCTGCCCATACCTGCCACGAATACGCGTTCAGGATTGGCATGATCTACCACTACTTTTCCAATACTACCTATACTTTCTAAGCCTAGATGCTGCCAAGTCGTACCCGCATCATCGGAGCGATATACGCCTACGCCATCATAAGCTAATGAATTGCCGCCTGCATTTGCCTCGCCTGTACCAACATAAATAATATTTTCATCCGAAGGTGCAAGTGCCATATCACCTATGGAAAGACTGCCCGTTTCGTCAAAAATTGGCTGCCAATCTGCCCCTTGATTATCGGAGCGGAAAATGCCGCCTGAAGCCGTTGCCACAAAAATGATCTGTTGATTATCGGCAAACATTTCTATATCCGTCACGCGTCCCCCTACATTGAGTGGGCCGGCGAGTTCCCAATCGCTACCGCTGCGTGTTTCAATACTGCGGTCTGCCACGATTGCTTTCTTATATTGCAAGGCTTTCAGGTAGGCTTGTTTATCAATATTACCTGTTGGGTAGGCACGTTGGCGATAGAAATAGTCGTTGGGGATTTTTTCTTCGCTTTCTTGTTCGGGAATGTTGCAGGCAAATAGGAGTATAAAAAGTGCGAAATAGGCTGCTTGTTTCATATGTGATTTTGAATTTTGAATGTGGGAATTTTGAATAGATATGACATTTTTAGCAAACATGCTCTAAGATATAAAACCTTATGCTGAAAAGTAGACCAATTCCTTACGATAAGCTCAAATAGAAAGGTTTTCTTTGCAGCATAAATCATATCACATGCAAGCAGTTCAGCCGTATTTAGATAGTTTTTTACAATATATGCAGCAAAACCCCTTCGATGCTGCGCCTTCAGAATTGTATGAACCCGTAGATTATATCCTTAATCTCGGTGGCAAACGTATGCGCCCCGTGATGCTGCTTATGGCATATCATCTTTTTAAAGATAACTATGAAAAAGCCTTACCTGCGGCTTATACGGTAGAAATTTTCCATAATTTCTCCCTAGTGCATGATGATATTATGGATGCTGCGCCACTACGTCGAGGCAAAGCAACGGTACATCATAAATGGGATGTGAATACAGGCATTCTTTCAGGCGATGCGATGTTGGTATGGGCCTATGAGTATTTGTTGAAGTTGGACGATATGAGCAAATTGCCAGCGGTGATACGCACCTTTAATAAAGCAGCTATTGAGGTATGCGAAGGGCAGCAGTATGATATTAACTTCGAGACACGAAATGATGTGAGCATCGAGGAATACTTGAAAATGATTGAGCTGAAAACCTCGGTACTACTAGCAGGTGGTATGAGGATGGGTGCAATTATAGCCGATGCCAGCGAGGAAGAAGTGGAGCATATCTATCAGTTTGGGCGTAATGTAGGTATTGCTTTTCAGCTACAAGATGACTATTTGGATAGCTTCGGTGCGCCTGAAAAATTTGGGAAAAAAGTAGGGGGCGATATTGTGCAGAATAAAAAGACCTACCTCATACTGAAAGCCCTTGAGATTGCTGATGAAGCCACCAAAGCACGTTTACTAGATTATATGACCACCCCTACTGTGGAGGAGCAGCCAAAAATCAAAGCCGTGAAAGGTATTCTACAAGATTTGCATATTCCAGAACTGACATTTGAACTCAAGAATCAATATCAGGCGACTGCCTTCAAGCATCTTGATAGCATTGATGTGCCTGAAGCGCGCAAACAGTCCCTTATTAATATTGCAAATGCCTTACTTATTCGAGAAATTTAGCAAGCTTAGCAAAACTTTAAGTACTGACTAGACCAGCTAATAAAGCTATCGTATGCACACAAATGGCAATGGTGTGAAAAGTCCTATCGGGACGACATGATTATAGTATATTCATTGGCATCATTATTCAATCCTGAAAGGATG
>JAHDCQ010000268.1:0-5943 GCA_020629845.1 Saprospiraceae bacterium
TGTAGTGAGGTATACGACGATAACAGCCGAGTTAAGTCTTACTTAGTTCGGCTGCTGTATTTAGTCGAAAAAAGGTAGGGCGACACTTGCAAGACTGCCTTAGAAAAGCGTAACTTTGAACGAACTAACTATACACAATGTCATCGAACCCTTATAGTGATTTTTTTGAGCATGGGAAGCGTAAAGCGCAACCGCCTTCTATCCAGCCTATTCCTGAAGAGCATTCGGAGGAGGAAGCACCCGCTTTGGAATCGCTTGATGAAATCTTATTACACATTTCTACTTTCAACCAAGAGGCAGAAGCCTTTTCGCACTTACTCACGCAGACCAATGTGACGGAGCATAAGGTGCGCGCCCCACTTCTACGCCTTTTTATAGAATTGGAAGATAAACATGCCAAAAACAGCCTACGCGGAGAACGCGATTATTATGATGTATTGCAGTATAAATTTCGGCAGATTATCGTGCCGATGCGTGGCTTGGCGAAACTGCATGTGCAAATCGTAGAGCAATTCAACAAAGATATTGACCAAAATTACTATTCCATCGAAAAATCAGAACGCAGCGTTGCCCTCGATAAAAATAATGCGATAGAAGGCATCAACCTGCAACGAAAAATCCTAGCTGATGCTGCCGAAAACCTGACTATCCTAAGAGATGCTATGATGGATTCGGAGCGCCGCATCAAAGGCTATATCAATGTAGGTGGGCTGCATAATATTTCGCGTTCGGAGCATGAATTGCTCGTCCAGAAACGTACCGCTTTGACCAATGGGCAAGAGCATCAATTCAATTATGCCATTTTTGAAATGAACCTGATTGACCAAGCCGCTATTTCGCTCGGTTTTTACCAAAAAGACACGACTCAATCATACATCAATAAAGCACTTACCGCTTTTGATTTTGCGTGAGCATATCAGCAATTCATTAAAGCTACTTTTTTACGATTTCTAAGCATCCAAAATGATGTCCTATTACTGGTTTTTTATGGGACTTTTATCGCTACTATATGTGTAAAATTTAGGTTTAAATAGCATTAAAAACATGCTATACGGATTACTTTGTACTTATTGGTAAGTAATTTTAATGTCACAAAATTGATTTTTTTTGTTATAGATATACTGCCCATTGAAAGAGGGAAATATTGCCTTATTTTTTCTAGATTTAACTTATTGCATAGGAGGGCAAAAGCATTTTTACAAGAAAAAAATGCCGTTTTTTATATAATTTTTATGCACCATAAAATTTCTGAGCTTCCATAGAGCAGACGGATTATATCTTATGTTTTGTAAAAGATTTTTTATGTTTTTACAAAAAAAAGCACACACATATTGTACTTTAAAATCTATTGAAAAAAACTATATATCTATAATATTGTATAGGGTTAAGTGTTGATAATCTGATAAGTATAGCCTTCTGAATCCATACTGCATTATAAGTTGCTATTTATTTTTTCATACTTTTTAGTCTATAAAGCATGTCACCTAATTATTAGTTGGATATAAGATGATTTTTTGTTAAAAACAAAACTGCCTTTTCATAGCGACTATCCAAAACCAAAAAAAATGTTAATTAAAAGTGATTTTTTATGATACTTTTAAGAAAAGTCCACGTCACAACGGGACAAATGGTTGTAAAAGCCATTAGGATTAAATCATCTTAAACAGGGAAATCATTTAATAATCATGGATTATTTACAAACTTCGTACGAAAACTTTTTAGGATCAATCGGTGGACTTCTACCAGGTGTTCTAGGTGCGATTCTTACTTTAATAGTTGGTTGGTTTATTGCTTCTGCATTAGGTCGTTTAGCTGGCAGATTGATAGGCGGCAGTGGTTTGGGCGATCGCTTAAAAGCACAAGGTTCTACGATAGACTTAGCAAGAGTAGTTGGCAAATTTGTTTACTACATCTTGATGGTTATCGTTTTGCTAGTAGTTCTTGAAATGCTTGGCGTAAAGAACGTATTGGCACCACTACAAGATATGCTATCTAAGTTCTTGAGCTTCTTACCTAATATTGTAGCGGCAGGTGTTATTGGTTTTGCAGGCTATCTTATTGCAACTATTGCTTCTGAAGTAGTAGGTTTAGGTAGTGGGAGTGTAGAGCGTTACGCTGACCGTTTTGGTTTAACGGGTGATTTCGATGTGACTCGCCTATTGAAGCAGATCGTATTCCTTATCATATTCATTCCTATCCTTATCACTTCTTTGGATACCTTGAACATGAAGGCGATTTCTGAACCAGCAACTATGATGTTGAGTCAGCTTATCAATGCTGTACCTAAGATTTTAGCGGCGGCTGTAGTACTTATCGTATTCTTTATAGTAGGTAAGTATGTAACTCAGATTTTGCGTCAATTGTTATTCAATGTGAAAGCGGATGAATTACCAATGCGTATGGGCATGGGCGAAATGTTCGGCAACCGTTCATTGAGCAAGTTGGCTGCTGATGTTGGATTCTTCTTCATTATGTTCTTTGGCTTGATTACGGCTATGGAGCGACTAGAGTTCACGCAGTTGAGCGGTATGTTGAGCAATATCCTAGATATGTCAGGTAGCATCTTCTTTGGCTTAGTATTGTTAGCGGCGGGTAATTTCATCGCAAACTTAGCATACAAAGCACTAGAGCCATCTGATAGCTTCTTAGCGAACATCGCTCGCGTGGCTATCTTGGGCTTGTTCTTAGCTATTTCACTAAGCTCTATGGGCGTAGCTGACCAAATCATCAACCTAGCATTCGGTCTGATTTTGGGTGCAATTGCTGTAGCTATCGCACTATCTTACGGTTTAGGTGGTCGTGAAGCAGCAGGCAGACACATGGCTGAAATCTTAGATCGCCTACGTGGTAAATAAGATTCACTTTAAGATATATATGAATCTAATTCGTATAAAGAAATTTTAGTACGGGTAGAAATTCAATGCAGGGAATATAGCGTTTAGCTAATTCCCTGTTTTTCGTTAACTTTATCCCAAACTTATGTTTTATGCAGACAGACATACCAAAATTACTCATCACCCTCGGCATTATTCTTATTGTAGCAGGCTTGCTCTATTATTTGCTTGGCGATAAGCTCCATTGGCTTGGGCGATTGCCTGGTGATATTCGTATTGAGCGAGAAAACACCCGCATTTACTTCCCTATCACTAGCATGATAGTGTTGAGTATTGCGTTCAGTCTTTTGATGAATTTGATTCGGCGTTTTCTATAAAGTCCATCAATTTGATACCTTTGCTGCTCAAATACTCCATCAATGAGGGAAATTATTCACTCATTTAGCCATTCACAATTCACTCATTAAGTATTTTATAACCATTCAATAATCTACGATTTAGATGAATACACTTAAGATAGAACGAAAAGGCGATTATGTTATCGTTGAGCTAAATAATGGAAAAGTAAATGCTATTAATGCTGAACTTACCAAAGACTTACATACGGCATTTAGTGAATTGGAACAAGACGAAACGGTAAAAGGCGCGATTTTAGCTGGCCGCCCAGGCTGTTTTAGTGCAGGCATGGATGTGCAAGCTATGGCAACTGCTGACCTTGAAGGCACGAAAGACCTTTGGCGTTCGTATATGATTGCTTTGCGGACAATGGTACATTTCTCGAAGCCATTGGTATGTGCTATGACGGGCTACGCGCCTGCTGGAGCGACTATTCTTACGCTTTGTGCGGACTATCGTATTATGGCAAAAGGGGCAAAGCATCGCGTAGGAATGCACGAGTTTAAAATGTCGATGGTAATTCCTCGGATGTTGGCTAATATGTATGCTTATCAGCTTGGGGAGACGGTCGCTTGGGAAGCAGTTCAAAATGCCCGTTTGTATACTAGCGATGAGGCGGTGACAATAGGACTTGTGCATGAGAGTGTAGAAGAAGCGGAGGTTTTGCCACGTGCAGAGCAGCAGCTTAAGAAAATGCTGAATGTGTATTTGCCAACCTATCAAGCCTCTAAAGCGATGTTCCGAAAGGGCTTACATGCTATTGTAGACCAAGATATTGATGCACTAACGGAGGAAGTAGCAAAAAGCTGGGATGACCCTTTTACGCGGCAAACGATGCAGCTATTTTTGGCAAGTTTGAAGAGATAATGACTATTTCATCAGTTCTTGCAAGCTTTTCATATTACTTGCTTCATCGAAAATGGCAGCTACTGGTATATTAAATCCTTTGATAGCATAGCTTTCTATGAACCCACTAGATTGATGTACTTTAGCTGGGAAATATTCTAGAGCACCATCTGGCAGAATAAATTGATGCACTCTTTGTTTTATAGGGTCAATTATCCAATATTCCTTGATGCCATGTAATGCGTAGTCGTCTTTTTTGACCGTTTTATCGGTTTTTGCTGTGCTTTTAGAAAGAATTTCCACCACGAAGTCAGGCGCAGGAAATAGCACTTGGTCGTCTTCAAAGTTAGCAGCTTTTTCTTTAGAAAAAAATACCAAATCAGGTTCATAGTCATTGCGAGTAAGGCTAATCATGACCTTTTCTGTACCTACTTTACCCAAGTTATTTTTTCGGGTGTAAACACTTAAAAGGGTAGAAAGTAAATCATTAACACTCCAATGTCGCTTTTTGACAGGCGAATGCACTACAATTTTACCATTGATAAATTCGGCTTTAAAATCTTCTGTTACCCACTCATAGAAATCCTTACGACGTTGATGTTCATCTTCAAGAATTGCTTGAAGGCGCTCCAATTGATGTACTGCATCATGTCGTTCGAGTAATTGGTCTGCTAATGCTTTTGGCATAGAATTCTTACTTTTGAACAATACTTTGAACCCAAAATATATAAATTTAGGCAAAAAAGCAACGCTTAGTAAGTGAATTGTGAATGACTGAATGAGCGAATATAATTTATAATTATTCACTCATTCAAAATTTTTTCATTCACTCATTGATACTAAGTTCTAATCATAAAAGACAAAAGCCCTCTACGCATCTACGCAGAGGGCTTTTTAAGTTCCAAAGGATGAATTCCTATGGAATGAGTTCGTATTTATACTGTATCGTCTCAAAAATCTGTAAATCGTTTTCAGGGTCGCTTTGCTTAAGGATGATATTGACATCTATCGTTTCGGATTCATCTTTTTCTGTGCTATCGAAAAGGATGTCAATGCTCCCCGTTTCCCCTGGCTTCACTACATCGGTAGTCCATTCGGCAGTCGTACATTCGCAGTAGTCAAGAATATCAATTTCTAGTGCGGTGTCTCCAACATTGGTGAACTTATAAGTATGACTGCGCTTTTCACCTTTTTTCATCTGACCTAAATCTATGATGCGCTTATCAAACTGCATAATAGGCACATCTTTCAAGTTCTTCTTACCGTAGAGCGATGACAATTTATGAATCTTAATCGGTTCTTGCACCTCTATCGGATTTGGACCACCACCTCGATTACCGCTAGAACGACGTGGATTCACACGTGAAGGATCGCTCGTATTTGGATTTGTTTTTTCTATTTTCTTCAAGCGTTTTGTTTCTACCTTGATGCTCGTTGGCCCAGAAACAATCTTGAACTCTGTACGACGGTTGAGTTGGTGTGCCGTTTCCATAAGGTCTTCATTGCCTAAGTTATTAATGAAGTCCTCTGTCAGTACATCTCCTTCCGAAAGAAAGTCGTGCTGTGCAGCTAATTTCGCACTCACGGTCTTCGGTACTTCTTCGCCATAGCCTCTAGCATCCATACGCGCTCGCGCAACACCATTACGCACCAACCAACGGCGAGCAGACTCGGCACGTCGTTGTGATAGTTCGGCATTGTAATCGTCATTACCACGTGCATCAGTGTGTGAGCCTAACTCGATGCGCATATCAGGATAGTCACCCATCAATTCGGATAGATATTGTAAATCCTGCTCTGCATCATCCAGAATGCGGTCATCATCAAAGTCATAGTAAATATTACTCAACTCAATTGGCTCTTCACT
>JAHDCQ010000268.1:6043-7275 GCA_020629845.1 Saprospiraceae bacterium
TTTCTATTCGATACGATGAAGCCATTATAGCCTTCTGCATCTACGGTAAAGTACATATCATCTACGCTCGAATTGAAGCCTTTACCCATGTTTTTAGGTTCGCTCCAAATCGTACCATTCCAATTGGTAAAGAAGATGTCGAAACCACCAAGTCCAGGATGTCCTGTAGAGCTAAAGTAGAGTGTTCCATCGCTGTAGAAAGGCGTTTCTTCATCTGCTACCGTATTGATTTTTGGGCCTAAATTCACAGGATCGCCATATACGCCATCGCCTTTCAAAGTGGCATAATAAAGGTCAAAGCCGCCATAGCCACCGTCCATATCGGAGGTGAAGAACATGACTTCTTTTCCGAATAATTCGCCTGTCATCGGGTGTTTTGCGATGTGTTCACCATTGATGCCCACTACTTCATCAGCACCTTCCCAACCTTCATCACCTTCCCGACTCATCATGATTTTACTTTGCTTCAAGACATCGCCATCTACTATGGCACGTGTGAAATACATGCGATCACGTGCTATATGTACATTGCTATTATGGAAACCCTTTCGGTTAATTTTTTGTCCTAATTCTTTTGGCTTGCTCCATTTGCCTTCATCATCTTGTTTGCTTTGATAAATGCGTGCTTGGTAGTCCTCCGAATCCGCAGTTACGACGATGACATCATCCGTGTTGAAGCTCGTATAGTAAAGTGTATTGCCATCATGTAGCGTCGGTGAATACTCTGATGATTTGCTGTTTACATTCTTGCCTAAACTCTCTACCGCTACATCGAGGCGTGGCGGTAATTCGGTTGCCATTTCTGCACCCGTAAGCTCTATTTCTGCTAATTCTTTTAGGTTGGTATCCTCTGTTTCATTGATGAAGAGTTGCAACTGCTCAGCAGCTTCGTCGTACTTTTCATTCATCTTGAGAGTGCGCCCATAGAGGTAGCGTACGTCAGGATATTTTTTAGCATCCTTTCGCATCACTCTTTTGAAGGCACGTTCGGCACGCTTATAGTCGCGCAGGCGATATTGTAGCAGCGCGATAGGGTAGTTTAAGCTGCGGTCTTCGCTTTCTTCATAGGCTTTTTCGTACCACTCCAGGGCATTGTAAAGATCGCCTTTAGCTACCAATTCTTCGGCTTTACCTATGGTATTGGCATAGGTAGATTTATTGAGTGGCTGCGCCTGACTTACAGCAAAGGTCAAACAAAGCAGCACTACTATTATAGTATACTTTTTCATATT
>JAHDCQ010000269.1 GCA_020629845.1 Saprospiraceae bacterium
TTTAATACCCGTATTTCAAATGGAAGCGAAGGCAGTGGGCATCCCCGCCCACTGCATATTTAGGGAAAATATGGTGCCCTAGCTTCAGAAGCAAGACCTTTATTCTTTATCCTCCAGCTTAAACACCCGCACGGTTTCTATTTTCGTATCGGCCATCAATTCGATGAGAAATTTATAGCCATCCAAATCAATAGTCGCGCCTTGCTCAGGAATACTTTCAGTAGTCATCACCAAATAGCCCGACAGGGTGTGGTAGTCGCCTTCTGGAAAGTCTAAATGTTCGTATTTTTCATTGAGGTAATCAATCTCCAATCGCCCAGAGAAAAGATATTCATCCTCGGAGACTTGCTCTTCTATATAGGCATTTTCCTTATCATGCTCATCCGCAATTTCTCCGAAGAGTTCCTCTAATATGTCTTCGAGGGTCACTACGCCTGCTGTGCCGCCGTACTCATCCACTACGCAAGCGATGCTGGTTCGGTTTTTAATGAACAAGTTCATCATATCCTGCGCGAGCATAGTTTCTGGAATAATGGATATATCGCGCAGCGATTCTTGGATAGTATTCCGTTCTTTTTTGAGTAATAATTGATGATGCACATAACCTAGCACATCGTCAATATCATTATCATTGGTGACAATGATGCGCGAAAGGTTGGTGTCCTTCACGAGCGATTCCAGCTCTGCAATGTCGGCTGTCACGTCTATATATGCAATTTCAGGGCGCGGTACCATGCACTCGTCCACACGAGTATTGTGCAATTGCAAGGCTTTATTAAATAACTCGGTATCAATTTGGTCTTCTAAATCTGCGCTACCACTTTCTATAAACTTTTCTAGGTCGAGTCGGGTAAATACCTGCTGCACTTCTTCTTCTGCATCATTGGCAAAAAAGCTGATAATAATATTAGAAAGTTGAATCATCAACCAAGCAGGCAACCATAGTATAAACCATATAAAATTGAGCAAATAAGACAGCCAAAATAAAATCTTATTCGCATATAAGCGAAAGAGTGTTTTGGGCAAAAATTCTCCGAATATTAACACCACTACCGTTGTGAGGAGCGTATAAATTAGCAATGCTTTTAAGTCGCCATCAATTGGGAGCGATTGTTCGAGTAATTGGGTGGAAAAAATGGTGAAAATAACCAGCGCGATATTGTTGCCGATGAGCAAAGTGGCTAGAAAACGCGCAGGTTGTTCATAGAATTTATCAACGATATTGCTCTTGTCGGCATCTTGTTTTTTGCGAAGTTCGAGTTGTAGCTTATTCGCGGATAGGAAAGCAATTTCTGTTCCCGAAAAGACAGCGGAAAGCAGCAAAAAGAATAGTATACCGAGAATAAGTGACATAAGTAGAATTTGCGAGTGGCGTAGATCGTGCTTCTTATCTACAACAATTTCTAGCGAAAGTACAATATTTTGCCTAGTTGAGGCTTTTATTAAAGGCAATTTTTGCTTTAAAATCCCAATATTTTATTAATAAACGCGGACTTTTCTTAAAGTTCTCTTATTCTCATCCCCTACGTTTACATCCTATAGTTTTAGGTTGTATATTTGATAAAAAGTCCAGTATCTCTATGATATAAAACTATACATTTACATTAATTTTGACTAATTGGTACGACCGCTATATGGTCAATGACAATAGATACTGATGGCATTACTCAGAATAATATTCATACTGCTTTTTGTATTAGAAAGCTGTTTGCTCCTCGAAGCTAAAACGGACAAATATCGCTGTATGTGGCGCACCGACCCTGCGACCTCTATGGTGGTGGGTTGGAATCAAATTACAGGAAGCAATCCTGTACTCTACTACGATGAAGTGCCACGCGGTAGCGACCCCCTCATGTATGCTAGGCGACAAGCACCTGATAGTAACAATTCAGGAAAAGGGATGCGGAATTATTTCGCACGGTTGGAAAACCTAAAGCCGAATACCACCTATTACTTCATTATCGTAGATTCAGAAGGTACGAGTAAGCAAATGTCTTTTGCAACGACTCCGAATAATGCCTACGAGCGTCTATCCATCATAGCAGGCGGCGACTCGCGTAATAATCGAGAAGCGCGTCGAAAAGCAAATTTATTGGTGAGCAAATTGCGCCCGCACTTCGTACTTTTTGCAGGCGATATGACAGGTGGCGATGTCAGCAAACAATGGCAACAGTGGTTCAATGACTGGCAACTCACAATCACCCCCGACGGACATCTCACGCCTATCGTAGTGGCGCGTGGCAACCATGAAGCAAGTAATAAAAGCCTCATTGACCTCTTCGATGTACCCCATGAAGGGCTATACTATAAACTAAAGTTTGGTGGTGATTTGCTGCGTGTCTATACCCTTAACTCTATGCTGCCAGCAGGCGGAAAGCAAATGCAATGGTTAGCGAATGAACTGAAAAGAGATGCAGGCGCGACTTGGAAAATGGCGCAATACCATCATAGTATTCGCCCGCACACTGAGCGCAAGTCGGAGAAGCTGGAAATGCAGAAAAACTGGTCAACGCTTTTTTATAAATATCAAGTCAATCTGGTTTCTGAGTCGGATGCCCATGTGGTGAAAACAACTTATCCCATCCGTCCATCGGTAGAAGAGGGGAGTGACGAAGGTTTCATTCGCGACGATGAGCGCGGTACGGTCTATATTGGCGAAGGCTGCTGGGGCGCACCTTTGCGCGAAAGCAATGACCTGAAAAATTGGACGCGTAGTAGCGGCAGTTTCAATCAATTTAAGTGGATTTTTATTGACCAAGAAAAAATAGAAGTGCGTACCATAAAAACCGATTTTGCAGAGCAAGCAGCCTCCGTGCCGAAGCATGATATTTTCCAGATTCCAGTAGGCTTGAGTATTTGGAATCCATTGGAAGGCGATGTATTACGCATCAATCGGAAAATATTGGCTGTTGCAGATAATACCGCTTCGGGGGGGACAACTGCCACAACTCCCAGCACTTCAAAGCCCAAGCCGAAGCTTCCACCTATTTCGCGTATCTATGCAGGCGAGGGAGGTTCGCAAGTAACTGTAGAGTATGCGATTGAAAGCATCGGAGAAGTAGAAATGAGTCTTTTAAATAAAAAAATGCAACGCATCCGTAAAGCAACTTTTGCTAACCCAAAAGCAGGCAGTTGCACCCAAAAATTCGATATTGGGGGCTTGCCGTCGGGCAATTATACCCTAGTCGTGAAAAAGGGGGATGCCATCATTCGCCGCTACGAAGTGGTAAAGCGTTAAATTTTGGTAGAGGGTAGAGGGACTTTTGAAGTTCAAAAATTCAAAAGTCTGACTCTTTGACAAACTTTGTAAATTTCTCCAATGGAACGCGTTCCATTGGGCTACCCATCACTCGCTACCAAATCAAAATCAAAATCAAAATGAAAAACATCTGGAGTTTGCTGCTCATTGCAGTCCTAAGCTTGACTGCCTGTAAATCTACACAAACCCTCACCGAGGAAGGCAATTACGAGCAAGCCATAGATCAGGCTTTGAAAAAATTGATAGGTAAAAAGAAGAAAAAAGCCGATGTAGTCGCATCGCTAGAAAATGCCTTTGCTAAAGCTAACGCTGAGGACATGAGCAGCATCAATAGCCTAAAGGCGGAGAAGCGTGATGAGAATTGGACGCGGATTTATAGCCTTGCCAAGCGCATGGAGACGCGCCAAGAATCCATCCAGCCACTCCTCCCACTTATAGATGATAGAGGGCGACAAGCTGAATTTAGCTTTGTGCGAACGCAGGTGATTTTACATGAAGCTAAAAATAAAGCATCGAATTATCTCTACAGCAATGCCCAAGACCTACTCAGCCAAGCCAAGCGTGGCGATAAGGCAGCAGCGCGCCGAGCGCATGAGCAGCTAGAGCGTATCGGGCAGTATTTCCAAAACTATAAAGACACCCGTAGCTTACTAAATGAAGCGCGTGAAATAGGCGTATCGCGTATTCTATTCCGCATGGAAAATGCTGCGAATGTGATTATTCCACGCGATTTTGAGCGCGAAATTCTGCGTACCGATGTGCAGAATTTGAATGAGCTTTGGCGTGAATACTACACCCGCGACGGAGGCGAGCCATTTGACTATGAAATCGTGATGAAACTGCAAGATATAGATGTGAGCCCAGAAGCGGAACGCATCCGCGAATATCAAGATGAAAAAGAAGTAGAAGATGGCGAAGAAGCCCTGCGCGACGCGAATGGTAATGTGCAGAAAGATACTTCAGGCAATATCATCAAAGTACCGATTAAGAAAACGGTATCGGCTTATGTGACCGAAACTTACCAAAGCAAAGCAGCGATTGTGGGCGGTACGCTCTTATTTTATGACAAGAAAAAGCGCGAATTGCTCAACTCTAAGCCTTTGAGCGTAGAAGCGATTTTTGAGCATTTTTCTACCCGCTTCCGAGGCGACCGTCGTGCATTAAGCCGCGAATCGAGGGACTATTTAAATAATAATCCCGTACCTTTCCCCCCCGATGAGGCACTCGTATTAGATGCTGCTGATTTGCTGAAACCAATTATCAAGGAGCATATCGCTAATGCGGGCTTCTTTTAGATAGTAGAGGGTAGTTGGTAGAGGGTAGAGAGACTTTTTGCTTGAGCTTTAAAGATTTTCTCTCTACCTTCTACCCATTACCCTCTACCAAAAAAAACACCATGTCAGAACGTACATTTCGGGAAATGCTTGGCATCAATGCGGGCAAAGAATGGGATCAGATATATAGCCCAAAGAACCCTTATGGCTACAATCCATTGAAAAATATATTTTCCAATGTGCGTTCTTTTCACCTCATGGAAGATGACTACCTCAAAGGCGAAGTGCCTGCTACTGCCAAGCCTGATGTCTGTCTGCCTGGTGATGATTGCAAGTGGGGGCGGATGAATAACTACAAAACGCGCTACAAAAAATGGGCTGCCGATTTCCCTTCGCTGCGGGCAAGTATGACGGGGATTGCAGAATACGATAAAGCGACAGGTAAAGTACGCCTACGGAAATTTCCAAACAAATGGTACTCCAAAGCACAATGGGGAGGCACACCCGAAGCGATTGAGCGCAATGCGTATGCCTATGCCCTAGCCTTCGCCAAACTCTACGCACCGCGCAAAGAGAAAGGTCGCCCGATGATAGATATGCTAGAAATCGGGAATGAACCCTGGGGCGATACAGGACTCGAAGGTTACCAAGCGATAGCGCGGGGCGTGATAGCTGCCTTTAAAGACTATTATGGCGATAGTCCGCGTATGCGCCTAGCGAGTGCGGCTTTTCAGGCACATAGACCGAACCACATTTGGAAAGCCAAAGATTGCAATTATCCCACAGGCGACTATGTAGCGAAGGCGTTGACGGCTGATATTTGCCGCGATTTGGATGAACTCACCATACATCCGTATAGCTTCACGGTAGGTACAGCGACTTTAGTGGAACAACCCGAAGCAGGTAGCTCGGAGTTTCAACATGCCGACGATATGTTCCTATATCGCAAGCGAGTGGGGCAAGGCAAGCTACCCGTTTCTGCTACGGAATATGGCTGGGATAGCGACACCGTAGGCGAGGCAGCACAGTCGGCTTATATTATTCGGAATAGTCTTATGATGGCGCGTATTGGTTTCAAGAAGCTCTATATTTATGAAGGGCTGGATAACCCTGGACTGACGCGCGGACTCTATAATTCTTCGGGTTTATTCACGGTGCAAGGCAAGCAGCGTATGATAGATCAACCTAAAACAGCCTATAAAGCCCTGCTGCAATTTATGGAATTGCTCGGCGAGCGCAAACATGGTAAATGCTTAGTAGAAAACGCCTTTATTTATGTCTATGTCATTACGGATTGTGATAATAAGCCCACACATGTAGTGGTATGGCGACCCTCTAGAATGACGAAAACCGAAGGTGACAATCCACGCTGGGTATTGCTGAAAAATGTATTGCGGAAAGAAAAGCTACAACTCCACAATCGTTTCTATAAACTCGATGGCAATATCGAACTCGACCGCGCTTTGCACCGCAGCGCGCCCATGCCAACTTACAACACCCTCGATTATGTACGCGATGAAGGGCGCATGATGGAGTTTCAGGCGAGTCCAGTACCTTATGTGTTTGAGGTGGTGTAAGGCTTAAGTTGTGCCAGTCACGGTCTCATTGGCTGGACAAATGATACCATGCGAGATTGACTAAAAGGGGATGAAGCATGATAAAGGTAGTCTTAGATACCTATCGACTATGGACGGGCGAGTGGAATACCAGCGTATCTATCCGTTGGCAGCGGGTAGGCAGGTAGTTGTTTTGGAGGCACTTCCCGTGCATCTAGCGACAGGGGCATATCTCTTGCAAATTCGGAAGAACAATGCTTTGCTCTTGACAGAAAAGGTGATAAAGACGCAGTATTAAATGCTAAAATAACTCCCAATCATGCAACCCTTCCCAAAAGCCCTTGTCTATACCAATAGACAACAGGAGGAGATAAACTGTTGGATATTGATATAGGTTTATTCACCCCACGAATCACTTCGCTACAAATACTATAAAACATTTCAGAAGCACCTGATGTGCTATATTCTTTCATTAAAACAATCACATACAATGAAATCACTATTGGTATTGCTTATGTTTTGGACGACCGCAATGGTCAGTATACCTACTACCGACGCAACAGATGTGCTTACTTGCGAAGCAGAAAAACGTAGTATTAACTTTACCTTACGCAACAATAGCTTGAAAAGCATCCCGCTTATCATTCCTGGGGTGATGCGCCCAAATCTATCGCCTTTTTCGAATAGTGGCGTAGACCTGAAAGTGGGACAAAAAATTATGTATCGCTACAAAGGCAAACGTCGCCTATTGCTAAAAGTAGACCGAAAGATGGAAGGCGAAAAGATTAATGTATCCAGGCTTTTGAAGGAACAAAAACGCCAAATAGACGAAGGCAAAGGCTGGAAAGGATTGTTTGTACGCTAAAACTACAGATAGCAATTGTTGAGTTGACTTACCTGATATGGGTTTAACAATTGCTTCTGTCCCTATTTATCCATCCTCTAAAAATAGCGGTATCTTCTAAAACCAAAATCATTTCCGCCTTTTAAACAAATAAAAACCGCCCTCTCAACAAAGTAAGCTACTTAATTTCCCCTTACCTTTATGTCAAATTTTATACGAAAATGAGCAATCAATTTGGCAAACAAGGCTGGACTCCCGAAAGATTAGGCAACCTAAAAGGCAAAACCTACCTCATCACAGGTACAACAAGCGGAACGGGAACAGAAGCTGCTCGGATACT
>JAHDCQ010000270.1:0-2215 GCA_020629845.1 Saprospiraceae bacterium
TCAAATGTTGAAGCAGCATTTCTAGTGTATTCACCTACTAGGGCAGAGCTATTCAATGGATCCGCAGGCGCAGGATTTGCTGCATTATCCGTGAATGTACCATCTGAACTCAAGAAGGTGATGAGTGCTTCATCATCGAAGTTCTCCAATACACAATCCAAAACTGCTACACGTTCTACATCCACGCGTACATCTAGCTCAATAGTTGTTTCCTCACAGCCATTGTTTATAGTAACACTCATAGCTGTGCAGCCTGGGTCTTCGCCCCATTCTACTACTACTTCACCTGTGCCATCGCCTGAAACAATCGTTCCGCCAGCTACATCCCAATCGAAGGTACTGCCTGCTGGTGCATTGCCTACGGTATAGGTCTCTGAAGACGCATTATTCACGAAGGTATTACCTACAATATGCGGGAATTGTCCTTTATATACGCGTACATACTCCACTTCCATTGTTTGTGGGAAGGTCGTACTAGCATCTGGTGCGCCAGGTAAATTTCCACCTACTGCCACATTCATAATGATATGGAAAGGCTGATCATAAGGCCAACGGTAAGGCGCGACATCAGAAGGATTCTGTGTGTAATATAGATAATCATCTACATACCAACGAATTTCGGTTGGCTCCCACTCTATTGCAAATTCATGGAACTCTTCATCGTAAGTACCGCATTGGTCACGGAAACCCTGAGAATTATTTTGAGGATCAAATGGTGGATTAGTACCAAAGTGAATAGTACCAAAAATATTATCTGCCTCTTGCCCTAAATATTCCATAATGTCAATCTCTCCACTCTCTGGCCAAGGCCCGTATTTTCCTTCCGTATGTAGTAACCAAAATGCTGGCCAAATACCTTGACCAACTGGCAATTTGATACTAGCCTCAAAACGACCATAAGTAAAGTCCTGCAAGTTCGCAGTCCTTATTCGTGCAGACGTATAATCGTAATTAAGCGTTTCTCCATTGAAGGTATAAGAAGCTGGTTCTTCTTGCGCTGTAATCTTCAACGTACCGCCCGAAACATCTAGGTTATTCGCGTCGTCTTGATAAGATTGTAACTCCGCATTACCCCAACCTAATATACCAAAGTCTCTACCATCACCGAGCAATGCTTCCCAATTCGCTGGATTCAATGAAGTGCCATCAAATTCATCTGCCCAAACCAATTGTGGACAATCAGGCACTACATAACAATCGCCATAGAAGTATAGATTATCAATGTATATGGTAGCACCATTTCCATTTTTGAAAATAAACTGACGCAGTACGGTCAAATCTACTGGTGCAAAGTCTGCTAATGGAATATCAAAACTCGTCCACTCTTGTGCCGTAAGGTTGAGTGTATAAGTAATTTCTTGTGTTCCGCCTGTTAGACTAATTGGTGAAAAATCAACAGAAGTAGTAACTGGCGACCAAACATCTAGGTGTAAAAACTCCATCATGCCCATATCAGTCGCATCCAAATCCGCATCACCGTTCACTACTATACCCTGATAAGTAAGATTCTCGTATTTAATTACATCGTCTCCTCCAACATTTATAATCGTTGGTGGAATATAGCCTGCTGGCTGTCCCCAATACGGGAAGAAATCGGTGCCTGGTACATCCGTGTAAGCATCACTAAAGATAGAAACCACTTTGTCACACACTGGTGGACAGTCCGATGGGTCCGTTGGCGTATCTGGTGCTTCGCAGGTGGCCATTGCGTTATTGCCTTCCTGAGTCAAATCATCCCAGAAGTAAGTCGTATCATCGCCTACATTACCAAAGTCGAAGAAGATAATCACTTTCTGGAAGCTGTTCGCGCCAAACATACCTGTGAAATTGAAGGTCAATTCCTCCCAAGCATTTTGTGTGGTTGTGAATTGGTCTTGCTCCAAAAATATGGTATTATTCGTCAAGTTCTCTATCTTCAAACGTACCGTTACAGGTGGTGCTTTTGGCGACCAAACCTTCACTTTTATTATCTCACTAATACTCGCATCTATTGGATTAGCCAAGGTGATTATTGTACCTGCGAAAGTCGCCGAACCTCCTCCTTTGATGGTACTTGCTACCGTCGCAGAAGTATTGATGCCAGACATATCAGGATTCGCGATAATTTGTGTGAATGTACCTTCAAAATCAAAAGGTGCATAGTCTATAAATTCACACTCAAAATCTACTGGGAAGGCTATCGTGTTCGGGTCAGGCATTGCAGGCTCTTCGCAAT
>JAHDCQ010000270.1:2315-7269 GCA_020629845.1 Saprospiraceae bacterium
AATCTATAAACTCGCACTCGAAATCTACTGGGAAGGCTAACTCATTCGGGTCGTTTGAGTTGCCTCCACCTCCGCCACCACAACTTTGGTTGAACTCGACAGTTGTATCAACAGTATTCAATTGCCAATTGCCTCCAAAGGAAACTTTACTCCATAGCACATTCAAATCAATTTCAGTAGGTGGTGTACCTGTCCAAGTTAATCGAATGCTGTACGTACCGCCACTTATCATAGGTGCAGATACGGCTGGACTTCCTGTAATGGGGCCTGCAAAAGAATTGACTAATAAGAAATCAATTGGATCAGCATCTGCTGATTCTATTGAAATAAGTATGCCATCTGGTCCATCATTTTCAATAGTTAAAATTGCTGCTGACTGCGGAGCATTCGGGTCATCTGGGTCTGGTACTCCGTTATTGGTAACGGTTCTGCTACAGAATTCTTCTGGCATCAGTAGCTCTTGCTCTTCTTCGCTTACTACGGATAAAATATCCTCCCAAGAAATATTGAGGTTGGAACTCATAGACCATGTTACAGCGACTAAACCTGCAAGCACAGATAAGAGAAGTAATGTCTTTTTCATAAGAACTTTGTTGACTAACGATTAGGCTGTAAAAGCTACAGCTTGGATTTTCTTAAATACGAGTGTGTTTGTGCCCTTGTTTGTTTATGTAAGCATTGATAGGTAAAAATCGTAATTGTCTTCAAAGATAGGAAAAGCTTTTGCGATAACAAATTAAAACTATCTAAAAGCCATTTTTAGAAAAGCTAATCTTGGAAAAAGTGACGTAAGCGGTCTAATAAATCACCCAAAATATTATAGCCTGTGAGTAGTAAAAAATTAGAAGCCTTACCAAAGCTTTTCATCCCAACTACAAAGTAAGGTAGTTGAGTCAGGAGTGTATCCTCAAAACCATAGGATGTACTACTGCAAGTGTGCAGACTTGGGTCTATTTTGGGCGCTAAAGTACGAGCGCACATAAATCGTTCATCTATATCTAAACTCATTTCAGGTACGAAGCTATAATCGGGATATGTACCTGCATTCACAATCAATTCATCTATGCCGGCTAGGCATGCAGATGATTGTGCATGTAGTGCTAAATGTCCATCATTTTTATGAATATGTTCAATTAAAAAATTAGGATGTAGTTCTACTTTTTGTTGCTCTAGTAATTGTTTGATGTCATTTTCTAGCGTATTACTACGTCCTCCCACTTTACTTTTCCCAAATTTAGGTGCTTTCCCTCTAATTAACCAATGCAAGCCTTTGAGTTCTAAGGAAGCTAGAGCCTGCAAGCTATTCATAGCGGAGTGTCCACTACCCACCACAGCTAGTGTTTTGTTGCTGTAAGCGACCGATGCTCTAGCGATGCCATACATAATGTTATTGGTAACAGCATCCGTGGCTAAGCGATTAAAATTTCCCCAAGTCCCACTAGCATCTATCACTACTCTACTCTTGAGAATATGATACTGACCGTCCACGAAATAAGTAGCTTTAAACAGTTTCTTAGATTTTTCATATTCAATATGCGTAACGGCTGCGTCTAGCATAATTTTATCGCCTAAAACGGCGGTTTTGGACAAGGGGCGAAGATACTTTTCAACGAATTCCTTTCCTGTAGGATGAGTATCCAAGGGTGGTAACGCGATGCCATGCTCTTGTAAGATATGCCGTGCATCTGTATCCATATTTTCTGCCCAGTTCGTGAAGAGCGATACATGCCCCCACTCTAATATATTAGCTCCTACGCTAGTGCCTTTTTCAAGGATAATGAAATTAAGATTTGTCTTTGTCAATTTAGCTGCCATAGCCAAGCCTATTGGGCCAGCTCCTATAACAAGAATATCTGCTTGTGTAATCATAACTTAGTGCTTCTTCGTTCTAGTAGGAGCGTATTACGCCACCTACCATATTGTTGAGCAATTTTTTCTCGATAGCCTACTACTCGAAATCCCATTTTTTGATGTAAGGCTACACTTGCTTTATTTTCTGGAAAAATAGTCGATTGCAGTGTCCAGATGCCATTGTTTTCTGCATAGTCGATAAGTGCTTCTAGTAATTTTGTACCAATGCCTAAGCCTGCTTTGGATAGACGTACATAAATACTTACCTCTGCTACACCAGCATATACTTTTCGCTGACTGACTGGTAATAATGCGCCCCAGCCTGAAATTTCATCGTCCAACATATAGCCTATAACACTTTTTGCTATTTGGGAGCGATACCAAGTCGCAAAGTCAGGCACATTATCTACAGTTTCAAAGGTTGCTTCCCCTGTACGAATCCCCTCGATGTAGATGGCTTTTACTTGGGGCCAATCATGTTCTTGTATATTTTTAATCATATATTAGCGATTTACGATTTATTGCTTAAAAAAAAGTTATTTCCAAATCCGTTATCCATGTCATGTACTATAAAGCATTAATAGCTGCACTGTATTGTACCAGTAAATCTTCATTGACGCTATAGATAGAAAACTTATCTCGATACTCCACCTCAAAAAGCCCTGCTTCTTTAAGTTTCTTAATGTGTTGCGATAAGCTGGATTGGCTATATGGAAAATACTCCACTAGGTCTTTATTGCATACGTCATTTCGCACCTGATTTTTCGTGCGTACATAATGGACTAAAGCAACTCTAACGGGATGCGATAAAGCATCAGCTATTTTAGCCACAAAAATTGCCTCTTCAGAAAATGCTATATTTATAGGCTTTCTTAATTTCATGGAGCAAAGATATGTACAATTTCGTATATTAGCAATATACGATTTAAATAAAAACAGATTGATATAACTTTAGAGACCATAAGATTGGAGGCTTAATGATTCTCCAAGTGTATATTCGCGGCGCGAAAACAAAACACATGAGTAAACAACTACAAGCTCACGCTGCTCTTTTAGCCGTTGCATTGATCTACGGCGCAAATTATAGTATTGCAAAAATCGTGCTGGATGACGAATATGTGCAACCGATTGGTTTCATTATACTGCGTATTTTAGCGGGTTTGGTACTCTTTACACTCACACATTTGGTTTTCATTCGTGAAAAGGTAGATCGCAGTGATTTCACTCGTATTTTGATTTGTTCCGTATTTGGTATTGCTATCAATATGTGTTTTTTCTTTCTTGGTCTCAAAGAAACAAGCCCTATCAATGCTTCACTTATTATGACCATGACACCGCTCTTGGTACTTATAGCCTCTGCTATTATATTGAAAGAAGTCATTACTACACGCAAAATCATCGGTATAGCGATAGGTGCAACAGGGGCAATTCTATTAATCACTTATGGACAGCAAATTTCTTTCCGCTCTAGTCAATTTCTAGGAGACATCCTTATTTTTATAAATGCTAGTTCTTATGCTATTTATCTCGTACTAGTAAAAAAACTAATGGAAAAATACCATCAAATGACCATTCTGCGCTGGATGTTTACACTAGGTCTAGTGATGGTTTTGCCTTTTGGCATCAATGATGTACACGCGATCGATTGGGATAGTTTTACCCCCATAGTATGGTTCTCTATTGTTTATGTATGTGTCTTGTCCACTTTTTTCGCATATCTATTCAATACAACTGCCCTTAAAGTTGTAAATCCTTCCGTAGTCAGTATTTATATCTATTTGCAACCACTCATTGCCGCTGCAATTTCTATAAGTTTGGGCAAAGATGTATTGAGTACCTTCAAAATAGTGGCGGCAGCATTGATTTTTGTGGGGGTTTATTTGGTGAGTACAAGAGGAAAAACCGATTTGATTCAGTAGCGAATGTTACGATTTAAAGGTGTACAATTTTAAAGCCTTTTTGTCGTCCGCCATCGGTTATGATTAAGAACAATAGTCCTTTTGGTAGCTTTTGAAGCTCAAGTTCCTTGGTCAAAGAAAGCGTCTGACTAATTTTTTCTCCTTGCAGGTTAGTCCAATAATAAAAAAGTCCATCTACCTGATTTGGTGTAGCTATATATAAATCTCCAGATGAAGGATTAGGATATACTTCTAAACCTATTAAAGATAAATCGCTCACACTCGTTAATGTATCTCGTATGAGGTTACAATCACCTTCATAAGATTGTCCAGTATAAAGTAGTTCGCCTGCATTCTGCATACAGAGCAACTCCTGCCAAAAATGCGGGCTATGTGTCGCATAATTCAAATCCAAAATATGGTCGTGTTGCCCAAAGAAGCCCGTCGTGCTGCCGATGCCTTCAATCCATGAAAAGGAATATTCATCTCCCATATCTCCCCAGTTCCAGTCCGAAAGAATCTGGAAACGATACGCTCTTCTCACCGTACCATCTACCCAATTCAGCCTGTCCACCCTTAATAATTTGGAATAGGGACAACGGTTTTCTAATTCATCAGCACAATTATTGTTTTCTGATTCTGCATAATTATGCCATACCGTCCCTATCGGAATATTGAAATCGTAAAGCGTATCTGCTAAAATACTGTCTTTAGGAATGAAAAATACTCTTCTCTCTTCTTCTCGAATTGCACCTACATATACATTAACTTGCTGATTTCTGGAGATATGCCAATTGATTGCATCCGAATTGACCACCAATTTATGATAGCTCAGGGCTTCAATAATCGTATCACCTAAAGTGGAATAATGATAACTTACATCTGGAGTAACATTTGCTCCATCTCCCACTTGATATTCAAAATTCGTCCAGCTTCCTGTTTCTAGTGGAAATGGGATATAGTCAGTCTGGGCTATGGAGAACTTGTAAGGGAATAGAAATAACAGACAAAGGATTTTTTTCATGATAAGCGTTTTTGAAATAACGAAAAGCATGAGATTTGATAATCAGGTCTTAGTCATTTTAAAATCGTCGACGCAAAAAGCCCAGTGCAATGCACATGGGCTTTTCCAATCTCTCACTTTTGTTGAGTGAGAAGAAGGAGAAAAAAATCGGCAGCGACTTACTCTCCCGCTTTTGCAGTAC
>JAHDCQ010000271.1 GCA_020629845.1 Saprospiraceae bacterium
ATCTGCCTCTGCTTAGAGACGAACTTTCAAGCTAGTGCTTAAAAAGTATATTTAGCAGAAACATTCCAAGTAAGACCATTTCCATTCAATACACCAAAGGCATCTGATTGGTTCAAATAGTCATTATTTAGTAAATTGTATACGTTCGCTCTTAGTGATAAGCCTTTACCTGCATTCATATCAAAGAAATATCCAATTCCAGCATCTAAAAGGCTGTAAGATGGCAATGTACCTATATCTTCTGTGATGTAAACCGCGCCACTGTCAAAGTTATTTCTTCTATAAAGTCTGTCATAGAAGTTATAATCTAAGTCAATCGTAAATTTGTCGATAGGCTTTAATGTCAAACCTACACCCATTGAAGTTTGTGGTGCTTGCCAGATATGTACATCGTTCAATTCGATTCCATCTTCTTCTCTCAAAAGGACTCCTGTATCATCATTGAAGACCGTAACACTTTCAATATCATCAAATGTCCAATCGCCGAAAGAAGCATATCCTTTGATAGTCAATTTGTCCATTTTATAGCCCAAATCAAACTCTAATCCTCTATGTGTTTGCTGGATTCCTCTTTCTATATTCAACTGATTGAAATCATCTTCCTCATCATCTGGCGTGTTGTTGTCATTAACAAATACAGATGTATTCGTTCTATTCCCCCAGCTTGTGTTGTATAAATTGACATTAGCATAAAAATCTCTAAGTCTCAATTTATATCCAAGCTCAACACCAAATACATCTTCATTATCTACTTCTGGACTTAGCAATGCATTAGAATATCGAATATTTTCAAAGATATTATCTAAAAATGGCTGTCTGCTATAGTAACCTACATTGGCAAAGATGGTATTAGATGCATCAGGACTAATAGACGCACCACCTTTTACATTATAACCAATTTTAGACACTTTCTCTGATTCGCCCTGGTCTGCCCATCTTCCATTTCTTTGGTAAGACTGATTACTTACTGCACCTTGAGCAAAAACAGTCAATACTTCTGTAGCGTATTCCACTTGCGTAAATGCTCCTTGATAGTTAATATCTTCAGAGTAATCATACGCAATTCTTTCCTCTTCATCAGCGAAATTAAATAGAGCTGTCCACGGACTTGGCTTAAAAGAAGCATTTACAACATAATCATCTCCTCTAGTGGAGTGTCTGAATGAATCCTGCCAGCCATCTAAACCTAGTAAATTGGCAAATTGTCTGAAGTGATCTCCAGTATACCATCTTAAATCTGTACCAACGCTCCAAGTAATGTTTTCGTTTAGTGCTGTTTCGTATTTGGTTACATTACCATACCATTGGTGGTTATTCATAGATGCTCTAAGTGCGTAGTTGTCACTAAAACCACCAATTCCATCATCATCCGCCAAATTTGCCGCATTGATAGCATCGAAATCTACACCTCCTTCTGCTGTTCTTATTCTATTTCTAGAGCTTCCATAAGGGCCTGTTCCACCACCTCTACCAAAAGAAGCATAGGCAACAGAAGATAAAGAAGAAGTACCATTGATATCGTAATCCCAAGTTAAATTGATTACTGGCTTATGATAGAAATTTCTTCGCTCCGATTCCCATTCGCCATCAAACTCTCCGAAGTGCTGGTTGAATTTAGGCGTTTCTTTTAGTGTCTCTTCACTTTGCGACCATCTTTGTCCGTGCCACTGTGGAGCACCTGTAACTAAGAAGTTGAAGCTACTTTTATCTGATGGCTGATAGCCTACAGAAAAGAAATAGTTTTGTCCTTGTCCTCTAGTACCTTCTGCCCATTTGTTATCAGCTTGCCAGTGGTCCAATAAGAATGAATACGCCCATTTGCCTTTTAGACCAGAGTTGTACGCAACCGTACCTTTTAGGTAGTTATCATTACCGTACATTACTCTAGCATATCCACCTTCTTGCTTTTCCGCTGATTTCATAACAATATTAACCGTTCCTCCTACAGAAGAAATAGCTAATTTAGAAGAACCTAGTCCTCTTTGTATCTGTACAGCATTAGCAACATCAGACATACCAGACCAGTTTGACCAGTACATTCTACCATCTTCCATACCATTGATAGGTTGCCCATTCAATAAGAAAGCGGTGTTTCTTTGCCCAAATCCTCTTAAGAACATTTGAGAATCACCAAAACCCGTTTGATTAGAAACATAAACAGATGGTGTGTTTTTCATTACTTCAGGAAATTCGACATTTCCTACAGACTTCGCTTGAATTTCTCTTGAGGTAATCGTTGAAACTGCTACTGGTGTTCTACGATCTTTAACAATATCTACCGTTCCTGTTACAACTACTTCATCCAATCCTAATGCAGAAATAGCCATAGCAATCGTTCCTAAATCTCCTTCTTTTCCTTCTACACTGATAATTTTTTCTTCCATACCAGTATAAGAAATAACAATGCTTTTCGCCTCGGCAGGAATTTGTAATTTAAAAGTTCCATCAGTATCAGTCACCGTACCAGTACTAGTTCCTCTTACAGCAACAGCCGCACCAATAAGTGGCTCGTCGGTAGAGGCATCCATGACGGTACCCGTAATAGTGGACTGCGCAAAAGCTGCAACAGCACCTAAAACAAAAATGAGAGTAATCAATAAGTTCTTCATAGTAAAAGTTGTATGATTGATTAATGGCCGCAAATGTAGACCGAAATTGTTTCGATTGCGTTAAATTAAAGTTAATTTTTTTAAGTATGAAACAAATTTTATTCTTTAATACATATTAAATAAAAATATATTTGAAATAAAAACCTAAAACTCGCAAGTTATGATTTCAATTATTCTGCATTTTATAAATTTAACCAATAATTTACCTTCAAAACTAGACTTCTATCCTTCGGCCCAAAAAGTCCTTCTACAGCATAATTATCTGTATAGACTAAGAACACATCCGACATAGGCGCAAATCGCCATTGTAGGCGGCTATTGACATTAAAATTATCTGCTTGGGTATTATACTGTAAGAAAGTCGTCCAGAAAAGATTAGTAGCAAAATTGACTTCAAAGCGAGCATTAGCTAAGGTCAAATCCAAGTTCCCGTAAGGTTCAGGCAACCAAATATCATTACGTTCCAAACCAAGCGTGAATGTTCCCCAGGGCTGTACTCGATAGGTCAAGCTGCCTCGATAAGTAAGTTTTGTACCATTGTAAAATTGCCCATACACTACAAACATCTGCGTACTTAATGGCTTACGAATATCGGTATTAAACTGCACATTGAACTCTGTCATATTATAATCGCCAACAGGGAGTGGTGTTTCTGTGATAGCAAAGGGGTAAAGCAGATTGACATAATTATTATTCAGACGGAAGCGCAACTGACTTGTATTTTTGAAGAAAATAAAATGCCTTAAGCGCGTGTACCACTCATTAAGTGTGCCGTCGGGATTTGTCCAAACAAAGTTCTCCAAGCCCGACCAATGCACATTGACCCGCTTACTATCTTCGGGATAGTGATAGTAATCTATCATATTGCCGACTTGGGTATAGCCAAGTCGAATTACTTCATTTGTTTCTGGATTAAAGTTCAATACCCGATTATTGAAGCCCATATCAGCGAAATAGTTCGTCCCTACGCGCTGTACGGTTAAGAAGGTTCGGAAATTCTGCCCGTCATAATCAAAACGTCCATATAGGTGTTGATTTTTGTCATTAATCCCATCTTTAAACGACTGCAAATAACCTGCTTTAGCCCGCCACTTGCCATCGGCGGTACTGTAGTTGAATTCACCGCCTAGATTGCGTCCATAGTCACCTTCCGCTGCCGAACCATCTTCAAAAGCTTGCCGATTCGTGAAAATTCCTTTTATTGAAGAGCGTTTCCAAAGACGGTGTTGGAATGTACCAACCGTATAGTTTTGCCCTAAACTCACATCGCTACTTTGGGTTTGCATATTGAGGAGTCCCACACGGAGTCGTTCGGTAAGATTGCCACTCAATCGCGCTCCGAATTGGATCGGCACAGTACGCGCGGCAGCATCCAAACCAATACGCCGCGAATAAAATGGACGATTGGCATACTGTCCATAATCGGTGAAAATGTCTGCATTTTCTATAAAAAATTGCCGTCGTTCTGGAAAGAAAATGCTAAAGCGCGTGAGGTTCGTTACTTGTCGATCTACTTCTACTTGAGAGAAATCAGGATTGTACGTCAGGTCTAAATTTAAGCTTGGAGTCAAGGCTACTTTTGCATCTGCGCCTACGGATACTTGAGTATCATTTTCTTTTGAGCCACTTGTTTGGTCTTGTGTGAAGCGCGTACTTGCATAAGGAATGAGTGAAATATTGCCGCCTTGTTTTTTAGGAGCTTCATCCCAGAGTAATTTGCCAAAATACCCCAAATCAATAAACTCAAACTGCCGAGGTACAGGCGACCAAGTATCTACTTCATTGCTACCTGGTTCTAAGCGCGCAAAATTTATCGCCCACTCCTTCAGGTCAGCATCATAGCGCAAACTCTTGAACGGAATCGCTATTTCTACGCTCCAAAAGTCTTTTTCGGTATGTACTTTAGCAAACCACTTATTGTCCCAGCCCAAGTCAAAGCCATCGGGAGAAATTAGTGCCTCGCCCATTACACCTGCGGCACTTACTCCGAAAGCATAGCCATTCGTACGCTGTCCGAGAGGGTCTATCAGCAATACAATCTCGTCATTATCAAAGGTATTATCCCGCTTGAGGGTGTAAATAATAGGCTCACCTTCATCCCACATTTTAGCCGCTATATATATGGTACGTTCGTCGTAAGTCATACGCACTTCGGTTTCGTGTGTGGCAGGCTTATCATCTACAGGTGCATTCATTTGGAAATTAGTAGCAACTGCTGCGGTTTCCCAAACGACTTCACTTAGGACACCATCTATTTTTATAGTCTCTGTCGTTTTGGAGATAGATAAGGAGGGTACATCTTGCGCTATTGCTGTAGCAATAAACAAGGAACAGAAAAAAAATGTGAGTGATTTCATTGTATTAAATTTGAATACTCAAATCTAACTCATTTGGAATATTTTCCCAATCACTATCCCATAAAATAAGGTTTTAAGGCAGTTTTTAGATAGTCTGGAGCTTGTACGGTTTCATTCGTTTTTTGATTAACAAAACAAAGCTTCACCGAGCCACCACATGTTAGTTCCCCTTGCTCATTGAACGTATCTGTATGAAAAGTGATAATGTCGGTCGGCATCTTTCGCAGCGTCGTCTTCAATGTCAATAGCGTGTCGTAGTAGGCAGGGCGTACGTAGCGAATATTTAGGCTCATTACAGGCATAATGATACCATGTTCATCTTCCATATCCCGATAGGTAAATCCTAATGCGCGCAACATTTCTGTCCGTCCAATTTCGTACAAATATGGGTAGTGTCCATAATACAAATAGCCCATTTTGTCGGTTTCGGCATAGCGTACGCGCTTGTGTGTTTCGTGTGTGAACATATCACATTATGTTTTGCTTTGAGCAAAGGAACGGAATTTCTTTATCTTTGCAGGGAAAATTTATAGGTTTAAAATATGAGGAATAAATCGTTCAAATACTGGACAAGACAGGATATTACTGACCAATTTGGTTTAGATACTAAAGTGGATTGTCAACATCTGGAAACATGGCTTAATGCTGATGATTCCCTTAGCGAGGATGAAATTATAGAACTCACTCGCTTACAACAAAAACTTCGGCAAAATGTAGATATTTGGAATGAACAAGAGCTTATTATTAAGTTCATAGCCTTACTTGTGGATATGGTTGACTATGACACTCCAAACTATAAGTCTTTTGCTAATCGCAAACTCTCAGGAGAAATAGATGGTATGAGTGTTTCGGGCGAGGTAGACTTAATGATAGCAAGTGGGAAGTATGAACCTAAAGCTCCTTATTTTTGTCTGCATGAATTCAAAAAAGAACAAGGTACTGATAAAGACCCTTATGGACAATTACTTATTGCAATGATAACGGCAGAGGAAATCAACAAACACGAACACCCTATTTATGGAGCATTTGTAATGGGTAGGAACTGGTTCTTTTTGACCGTCCAAAACCGAAAGTATTGTATTTCAGATGAATTCGTAGCTACTCGTGAAGATATTTTTAGTATTTATAAAATTTTAAAAAACCTAAAAACGATTATTAATAAAACGATTGGTGTAGCGATTTCTTAAAAACTGCTACACCAATCGCTACTTGTTATTACACCTGAAAAACCCCCACATTAAACGGCTCCACCTTCGCATTATTCGCTGCTTCGATGCCCATAGAAATCACCTTGCGTGTTTCGAGTGGGTCAATGATGGCATCTACCCAAAGGCGTGCGGCTGCATAATAAGGCGTAGTTTGCTCATCGTAGCGAGCTTTGATATCCGATAGAATTTTTTCTTGTTCTTCTTTCGATACTTCCTTTCCTTTCGACTTCATAGAAGCCATTTGGATTTGGAGCAATACTTTTGCTGCTTGTGTGCCGCCCATTACTGCAATTTTAGCGGTCGGCCAAGCTACAATCAAGCGTGGATCATAGGCTTTTCCGCACATCGCATAATTGCCTGCACCATAGGAATTGCCCATTACAATACTGAACTTTGGAACAGTAGAATTGGAAACCGCATTCACCAATTTTGCACCATCCTTAATAATGCCGCCATGTTCCGAGCGCGTCCCTACCATGAAGCCCGTCACATCATGTAAAAAGACCAAAGGAATTTTCTTTTGATTGCAATTCATTACAAAACGCGCAGCTTTATCTGCCGAATCGGAATAAATCACACCACCGAATTGCATTTCGCGCTTAGCGTTTTTCACCACTTTACGGTTATTCGCTACGATACCTACTGACCAGCCATCAATGCGAGCATAAGCACAGATAATCGTTTTGCCATAATCTTTTTTATAATACGTTAGGTGCGAATTATCTACCAAGCGTTCTAAAATCTCAACCGTATCATAAGGCTTTGTCGCATTTTCAGGAAAGAGCCCATAGATTTCTTCTTGGTCTTTTTCGGGCATGGCGGGTTTTACCCGATCAAAGCCTGCTTTTTCATCATGTCCCATTTTATCCACTAAGTCGCGGATCGTTTTTAGGCAAGTGGCATCGTCTGGCATTTTATAGTCGGTTACACCCGAAATATCGCATTGGGTGCTTGCGCCACCGAGGGTTTCTTTATCCACGGTTTCGCCAATAGCCGCTTTTACTAGATATGGGCCAGCCAAGAAAATAGAGCCTGTACCTTCCACTATCAAAGCTTC
>JAHDCQ010000272.1 GCA_020629845.1 Saprospiraceae bacterium
TCCACGCCCATCCATTGGCTGAAATAGTCGGTTTGCATCATTTTTTCGTAGATGGCGCGTGATTTATCCATAGAATTTTTCCTCTCTTTTCGCCATCCTTCTCAGCAACGGACTACAACGATATTGCGTCTCATGGTATTCATCAAACAACGCATCCATACGATGTACACATTCTTGAATACCAATTTCATCTGCCCAAGCGAGTAAACCTTTAGGATAATTCACGCCTTTCGTCATTGCCGTATCAATATCTTCTTTGGATGCAATATTGAAATAAAGCGCGTCCGCAGCTTCATTTATCAAGCGAATGACGATGCGGTCTGCGATTTGCTGCCCTAGTGCTTGGTCAGTATTTGGTTCAGGCTTAGTCGCACCTTCGGCATAATTATAATAGCCACGCCCCGATTTTCGTCCATAAAAACCTGCTTCGGATAGGCGTTTCTGTGTGAAAGAAGGTTTATAACGTGGGTCATAAAAGAAGGCTTGGAAGACTGTTTCCGTCACGGTATAATTAATGTCATTGCCAATAAAATCCATCAACTCAAAAGGTCCCATACGGAAACCTGCGAGTTCCTTCATTGCCCAATCTATGGTGGCAAAATCGGCGATGCCTTCTTCGTATTGGCGAATGGCTTCGCTATAAAATGGTCGTGCCACACGATTCACAATGAAGCCCGGCGTATCTTTAGCCAATACCGTAAGTTTCCCCCAATCATCAACGATGGATTTAGCTTTTTGTGTCACTGCTTCGCTCGTCTGAATGGCAGGAATAATTTCCACCAATTTCATCAAAGGCGCAGGATTGAAAAAATGAATCCCAATGAAACGTTCAGGCTGCTTACAGGTCGCCGCCAAAGATGCAATCGAGAGCGAAGAAGTATTAGAAGCCAAAATACAATCCGCGCTTACATAGCCTTCCAATTCTGAAAAAACGGCTTTTTTGATGTCCAAATTTTCAATAATTGCCTCTATCACCAAATCCGAATCTGCCAAGTCTTTTAAGCTATCCACATAACTGATATTGGCTTGAATTTGTGCGGCTTGTTCGTTGGTAATGCGTCCTTTTTCCACCAATCGTGCCATAATTTTCGCCAATTTCGACTGACTCAGCGCGATAATTTCAGGATTCGTTTCATATACTTTCACCGAACAATCTGCTGTCGCTGCCACTTGTGCAATACCGCGCCCCATTGTTCCAGAACCTATAATTGCTACGTTCATTTTTGGTTGAATTGGTAGAGGGTAATTGGTAGAGAGTAGAGGGTAGAAGGTAGAAAGATTTTAATCCCTCTACCTTCTACCCTCTACTCTCTACCCCTCACCAACTACTTTCCTATAAAATTCGGTTTTCTTTTCTCTATAAATGCCTGTACGCCTTCGTGATAATCCTGCGTTTCGCTGGCTTGTACTTGTAGGAGCGTTTCTAAATCCAATTGCTCCTCGAAGGTGTTTTCCAAACTGGCATTCAAGGCGCGCTTGGTCAATGCCAAGCCTTTGGTCGGCATTTTGGATAGGCGCGTGACGAGTTTATTTGCAGTTTCCTCAAATTCGTCATCTGGCACGGCTTTATAAATCATGCCCATTGCCTCGGCTTCTTTCGCGCCGATTTTATCGCCCAACATCATCAAAGCCGATGCTTTTTGGAAGCCTATCAAGCGCGGTAAGGTATATGTGCCTGCGCTGTCAGGAATCAGACCGATGGCACTAAAGGCTTGAATAAATTTCGCGGATTCCTTTGCAATCACAATATCACAAGCCAAGGCAATATTCGCGCCTGCGCCTGCCGCTACGCCATTCACAGCGCACACTATCGGCTTTTCGATATTGCGTAAGCGTAGCAAAATTGGCTTATATCGCTGCTCCAGCAAAGCTTGAAAACCAGGATGCACTTCTGGATTGGTGACTTCACCCAAATCTTGGCCTGCACAAAATGCCTTGCCTGTCCCCGTCAAAAGAATAGCGCGGACATTTTCATCTATCGCGCAATCGTCGAGTGCTTCAATGAGGGCTTTGCCCATTTCCTTATCGAAACTATTGAATACCTTCGGACGGTTGAGTTGGAGTATGGCGATGTGTCCTTCTTTCGTGACTTGTAGTGTTTCGCTCATTGTTTTTGCTTGTATTAGGTACAAGGTATTAGGTATTAGGTATTAAGTACATGGCAAAAACCTAATACTTAATACCTGATACTTAATACCATCTCAGATACATTTAAAATAATCAAAGGGTTCTAAGCAGTCAATACATTTAAAGAGGGCTTTGCAAGCGGTTGAACCAAATTGACTGACCATTTTGGTGTTGGTCGAGCCGCAATTGGTGCATTTTACGATGCGTTCGTCATCAAGCAAAGCGCGTTTATCTGCGGAGGCTTCTAAAGGTGGCGCGATGCCGTATTTTTCTAAGGCGGCGCGTCCTTCTTCGGTTATCCAATCGCTTGTCCAAGCGGGGGCGAGTACGAGTTCTACTTTGGATTGGTAGCCTGCATCCTCCAATGCAGCGCGGATTTCTACGGCTATCATATCCATCGCAGGGCAACCTGAGTAGGTGGGCGTTATTTTCACGAGTACCTCGCCTGATGCTTGTATGCTATAGTCGCGCACTACGCCCATATCCATGATGGAGAGGACGGGAATTTCTGGGTCGCTGACGCTGCGGAGGATGTTTGCTATGTTTTTCATTATTTTTCTAATATTTCCCTCACTTTATTTTTGAGCTGCTCAATATCGGGTAAGTATAACTGGTATTTTGATACTACTAATTCTTAGTGAGACCAACTCAAAATGTGTGACAGTGTCTCACATTTTGGATATTTGGTGTAAAGAAGCCTCATATGACTGACGTTACTTCTACTAAATCCCCTTCCATACCTTCCAGACAGGTAAAATCCATTGCTACTATAGTTCTCCTAAGTGAAATCCTATTTTTTTTCAGAAAAACTATTAAAATATTCAATATATCGCTTGGTATATAATATCTAGGGCTAGGTCTTTCATAATCATCAACTTCATGGGAAAATGCAATAACTTTTTCCTCCTCAAGATAGACCATTAGTCTAAAAAGTTGTTGTTCGTCTATATTTAGGATACTTGCAAGTTTAGTACAATGAATTTCATAACAATCAACCAAACCGTATTTCACTAACTTTCCTCTCTCAGCAACAAGACAAATATACTCTCTTTGGTTTTTTGGGATAGAAGCTAACTTATGGTATAAACCTACTATTTTATCCAAATACTTTTCGCCATAGTATTTATCTATTCTATTTACATTTTTAGGAGGACTATTAGGGATTGACTCTATGTAATTATATAAAGAACTCTTGAAGTTTCCTTCATGATCCATAGGTTCTAATTCAATTACTAATTGTTGGAAAGAGTGCTTAAATAAAGTAAAGATTAATTCTAGTCTGTCAATATCCAAAACTACCAAATCCCTTATAATGTCATTAACATCTACTATGTCTTTTTTCCAGTTAAAGTCTATATCAACGAGATATTCCTCTTTAATGGAGTAACTATCTTGTTTCTTACCAATTATAAGTACTCTAAACTCTGAGTATTGTGTTTTATGAGAATCAGTTATTTTATGTAATGTTTGATTTACCTTTGTAGAACTTCTCGATGATGTTACTTGATATGCTATTCCTTTATATTTATCACCTAAATCGAGGCCAGGTTCATTACTTCTTGATTGATTGAGATTAACTAGATTAAAGTCGTAAATTAGATTTAACAATTCCTTGAAAAAATCTTCACTGACCTTAGTCAAATCGTACAAATTAGCCTTATTTCTCAGCTTCACTGAAGCCATCAATATTGCTAAATCATCAATAATTTTACCTATTATAACTCCTCTTGTATTCATATTGCTTAAGCAATTTTCTACCACTCCATCCCCGGATACACCCGCTGCATATACTGAAAATCCGCCAAAATATAACCCAAATGCTCCGTATGTATCCCTTTCTTACCACCCGATTGCGTCCATTTATTCTCTGGAATCGTTAAAGTTGCTTCCTCCAAAACGCTATTCACGCGCTCAAAATAAGCCGCTTTGAGTTGCGCTAAATTTGCACCAATACCAGTTGCTTGCATCTCCAATTCTAGTGGACTCGCTTCGCACAATTCCGAGATATAAGGATAGAGATGATCCACCGCCGCTTGCATTTTTTCATGGCTAATGTCTGTGCCGTCGCCTAGTCGCTTTAGCCATTCCGAAGAAAAGCGTTGGTGATAGCTTACCTCTTTCAGCGACTTCGTAGCAATGGCGCGAATGGTTTCATCTGTACTTTGCTTGAGTTCTTCCAGCAGCAAGGCATGATAAGCATCAAAGAAAAACTGCCGCGCTATGATGTAGGCAAAATCCGTATTGGGCTGCTCCACCAATAGCACATTGCGGTACTGATTGGGGTAGCGTAAAAAGGCAAGCGTATCTTCGGTAGTCTCTTCGTCTTTGAGCTGCGCGGCATATTGCAAATACATCCGAACTTGCCCGAAAAGGTCAAGCGAAATATTGGTGAGTGCAATATCCGTCTCCAAACTCGGTCCATGCCCACACAATTCCGATAAGCGATGCCCCAAAATCATGGAATTATCGCTCAACATCGTAATATAGTCTGCCAATACAGCTTTATCAACAGCATTATTAATTATTAATTGTTCATTATTCATTGGCTACATGTGCTTTAGCTCGTCAGGCAAATTATAAAATGTGGGATGGCGATAGACTTTATCCTTTGCTGGCTCGAAAAGTTCGCCACTTTCGCTTGGATTGGAGGCTACAATATGCTTCGACTCTACCACCCAGATACTCACGCCTTCGCTGCGACGGGTATAGACATCGCGGGCGTTTTCCATTGCCATCGTTGCATCAGCCGCGTGTAGGCTACCGACATGGCGGTGTTCCAAGCCGTTTTTACTTCTTATAAATACTTCCCAGATGGGCCATTGCTTCTTCATATCTAAATGTGTTATTGTTGATGCTGTTGAAAATGTTGATATTATTGAAAACATAATTATCAACAGCATCAACATTTTCAACAATATCAACAAACAGAACTATACTGCTTTCTTCAATTCCGTTCGTGCTGCTTTCTTTTCCGCGTGTGCAATCGCGGCTTCGCGTACCCATGCGCCGCCTTCAAAGGCATTTTTACGCGCTGCAATACGTTCCTTATTGCACGGGCCATGTCCTTTCACAACTTGCCAAAATTCCTCCCAATCAATTGCGCCGAAGTCGTACTGTTCGCGTTCTTCATTCCATTTTAGGTCAGGGTCTGGAATGGTTAAACCCAATATTTCCGCTTGTGGCACGGTAATGTCCACGAACTGCTGGCGCAATTCATCATTGGTTTTGAGCTTAATTTTCCACTTCATGGATTGCGCGGTATGCGTAGATTCTGCATCGGTTGGGCCGAACATCATCAAAGACGGCCACCACCAGCGATTGAGCGAATCTTGCGCCATTTGCTTCTGCTCGGGTGTTCCTTTGGATAGCGTCAGCATGATTTCGTAGCCTTGTCGTTGGTGGAAACTTTCCTCCTTGCAGATACGCACCATCGCACGCGCATACGGGCCATAAGAGGTACGCGTCAGCATCACTTGATTGATGATTGCTGCGCCATCTACTAGCCAGCCAATCGCGCCCATATCTGCCCATGAAAGCGTTGGGTAATTGAAAATGCTCGAATATTTTGCCTTACCTGAATGCAGTTGCTCAAACAATTCATCGCGGCTGATACCTAGAGTTTCGGCAGCACTATAAAGATAGAGTCCGTGCCCTGCTTCGTCTTGCACTTTTGCCAGCAACGCCACTTTTCTACGTAAAGAAGGCGCACGTGTAATCCAATTCCCTTCAGGTAGCATCCCTACAATTTCAGAATGCGCGTGTTGCGAAATCTGACGGATATGCGTCTTGCGATATTTTTCTGGCATCCAATCTTTGGGTTCGATACTGATGCCACGTTCTATTTTCGATTCAAATTCTTGCTCTAAGGCTGCGATGTTTTGCATAGTTTCTTTTTTAGGTCTTTAGTAGATTGGTCTTTAGTCTTTGGTTTGAAAATTTCTAAAGACTAAAGACCAACAGGCTAAAGACTAGTTCACGCATCAAAATCCACGATGACTTTTTCGGAGGTCGGTATAGCTTGGCAAGTTAAAATATAACCTGCGTCAAGTTCTTCTTGTTCGAGGGCATAATTTACTAACAAATCTACACTTCCTTCTACTAATTTGGCACGGCAAGTGCAACAAACGCCGCCTTTACAGGCAAAGGGCAAATCTGCGTTTTGTTTTAAGGCAGCATCTAAGATATTGTCCGAGCCTTGTAGCAGATTAAAATTGAAGCTTTTATCACCCTCTAATATGGTAACGGCACAATTGGATGCATTCGCTGCGACTTTGCGCTTTATTTGCTTTTGCGGTGTAGAAGTTCCAAATAATTCAAAGTGAATGCTTTTAGGGTTCACCCCTTTAGCCTGTAGAAAATCACGAATCATAAAAATCATCGCTTCTGGCCCGCAGATGAAGTAGTCGTTTACTTCGTTTGCATCTACAATGTGCTTGAAGATGGTAGCTAGTTTTTCTTCAGTAATACGTCCATTGAAAAGTGGTGCGCTGCGATGTTCTTGGGTGAGGAAATGAAAAAGCTCAAAGCGATTGAAATAGATATTTTTTAGTGCTTCGACTTCTTCTTTTAGGATGATAGAGCCTACTGCACGATTGACATAAAATAATTTGAAGGTACTATTAGGTTCGCTTTCTAGGTGCGTTTTTATAATGGAAAGAATTGGCGTGATGCCACTACCTGCTGCGAAAGCGACGTAGTTTTTGGTAGCGGTTGGCGCGCATTCTACGAAAAATTTTCCATTCGGTGGCATTACATCTAAAGTATCGCCTACTTGGAGCTGTTCATTGGCAAAGGTAGAAAAGCGACCATCAGGAATTTGCTTAATGGCGACTTTCCATTCAGCTTCCAAAGGACTGGAGCAAAGCGAGTAAGAACGGCGCACTTCTTCGCCATTGATATTTGCTTTTAGGGTCAAATATTGCCCTTGCTTATATACAAAGTCCACTTTTTGTTCGTCTTGAATATCAAATTCAATGACGGAACAGTCAGAGGTAGTTTTTGCTATATCTTTTACTCGAATTGGATAAAACCTTGTTGCCATATGGAGGAAAATAAGCTATGATTATCGTCTATTACAATACAAAAC
>JAHDCQ010000273.1 GCA_020629845.1 Saprospiraceae bacterium
CTAATCCTAATATCTTCTCTTCTTTTTCTTCCGAACTTTGCTGACGCGTTTTCTTGCTGTAGGGGCACTTACGCCACCGCCAGTACCCATAGCTTGCGGACTCATGCCGCCAAATGCACCCTGCTTACTCATCTTGTGCATCATTTTTCGCATTTGGTGAAATTGCTTAATAAACATATTCACCTCGTCCAAATTCCTACCACAACCCTTAGCAATCCGTTTCTTTCGACTCATATTGAGCAATTCGGGATTGCCTCGTTCAGCAGGAGTCATGGATTGAATGATAGATTCGACACGGTTGAAGGCACTATCGTCAATATCCAAATCGCGTACTGCTTTATTCACACCAGGGATCATACCGAGCAGACTCTTGATGTCGCCCATCTTTCGGATTTGGTTGATTTGGGTCAAGAAGTCATTAAAGTCAAATTTATTTTTGCGTATTTTCCCTTCAAGGCGTTTTGCTTCCTTTTCATCGAATTCGGCTTGGGCTTTTTCTACGAAAGAAACAATATCTCCCATCCCCAAAATACGTTGCGCCATTCGCTCAGGGTAGAAGACATCTAAAGTGTCCATCTTTTCGCCCATACTCACGAACTTGATGGGTTTACCAACGACATACTTTACCGAAAGTGCCGCACCACCGCGCGTGTCTCCATCGAGTTTAGTCAGTACTACACCATCATAATTGATGCGTTCATTGAAAGCTTTTGCAGTATTTACGGCATCTTGACCCGTCATCGAATCGACCACAAAGAGCGTTTCATTAGGCGTAACCGCTTCTTTGATATTCGATATTTCGGTCATCATCTCCTCATCTACCGCCAAGCGACCAGCCGTATCCACAATTACTACATCATGCTGGTTTTCCTGTGCGTGGATTATTGCATTCAACGCAATTTGCACAGGATTTTTGCTCATCGGTTCTTTATACACAGGTACATTGATTTGTTCTCCAAGTACCGTGATTTGGTCAATAGCCGCAGGACGATAGACATCACAAGCCACCATTAAGGGGCGTTTCTTTTTGTTTTTCTTTAAATGATAGGCTAATTTTCCAGAAAAAGTCGTCTTACCAGAACCCTGCAAGCCTGCAATCAAAATCACCGTTGGCTTACCCGACATATTGATACCGACCGCTTGACCACCCATCAATTCTACCAGCTCATCCATGACGATTTTCACCATCATTTCGCCTGGTTTCACGGCTTTCAGAAGGTTATCTGAACCTAATGCTTTTTCTTTTACCTTATCAGTAAATTCTTTGGCTATTTTATAGTTCACATCGGCACCCACTAAGGCACGGCGAATTTCCTTCACCGATTGCGCGATATTGATTTCTGTTAATTTTCCGTCTCCTGTCAGCGTCTTAAACGCACCATCCAAACGATCCTGTAAACTCTCAAACATATTCTTAAAGATTTGAGATATTAGATGTGAAATATGAAACTTTTTTGTTCAACTTCATCATCTGATAACTCTCAAAATTGCTAACTTTATAATTAAATGCCTTTCAAGATTAGGCTTTTGCCCTGCAAATATACAATGCTTTTAGCAAAAGAAAGACAGGCTTTGAAAGAGTCCTAAAATTGCCTTACATTGCCCAAAACTAAAACAGTTTTTAATTGATTTTAGATTAGTAGAATAGGCAAAAAGTCTCATATCTAAACATGAAAAAAATAACAGAACAACCCTCGCATTATCGGCATTTGGAAAAGATGAGTACGCTAGAATTGCTCACCAATATTAATCAAGAAGACAAAACAGTTGCTTTGACGATTGAAAAAATTATTCCAAATATTGAACCACTAGTAGACGTGATAGTTGAAAAGATGCAAGCAGGAGGTCGCTTATTTTATATAGGTGCAGGCACAAGCGGACGCTTAGGTATTGTAGATGCTTCTGAATGCCCGCCTACTTTTGGGGTGCCGCACGATTGGGTGATTGGACTCATGGCAGGAGGCGATGGTGCGATTCGGAAAGCTAAAGAATTTGCCGAAGATAGCCACCAACTAGCTTGGACGGATTTGCAGGAATATCTAATTAATGAGGGAGATGTGATTATAGGTATTGCGGCTTCTGGCACTACGCCTTATGTAGTACATGGTTTGAAGGCGTGTCGAGAAAAGGGCATAGTGACGGCTTGTATTGTTTGCAATCCCGATTCGCCTGTAGCTGCTCAGTCGGATTACCCAATAGAGGTAATTGTAGGGCCAGAATTTGTGACGGGTAGTACGCGTATGAAGTCAGGAACGGCACAAAAATTGGTACTCAATATGATTAGTACCAGCGTGATGATTCGTTTGGGGCGCGTGCAAGACAATCGGATGGTAGATATGCAATTGAGTAATAATAAATTGGTAGATAGAGGCACCAAGATGCTTATGGAAGCTTTGCAACTGGACTATGAAGTAGCGAATAAATTGTTGCTACAGCATGGTAGTGTTCGTAAGGCTACTCAAGCATATCAGACGCAACTCAATGAGTGAATATTTAATGACTGAATGAGCGAATGGGGACTATAATTATTCATTCATTCACTCATTGAAAATTAATACCTAAATAATTACTAAAAATTCTATGCTATTCAAACCTTTAAAAGATTGCGCTGCCTTCGTTGCGGGCGATTTGACAGAAATTAGAGAGCTATTACATCCTAAAAATGAGGATATAGACATCAACTATAGTCTTGCACATGCGGCTTTAGCAGTAGGAGCAAGTTCTGTACCACATATTTTACAAAAAAGTTCGGAGGTCTATTTTATACTTGAAGGCAAAGGGCGGGCGTTTATAGGAGACGAAATTGTGGAAATGAGTGTCAATGACACAGTTTTAATTCCAGCAGGCGTACAACAGCATATCGAAAATATTGGAGATACACCTTTGAAGTTTCTTTGTGTAGTATCACCACCCTGGTCAGAAGGGCAAGAACTCGTGTTAAATAAATAGTATCAATACCTTAAGTTTACATTATCTATTGGCTCATTGCTCTATTTGCTAGGTAAAAAGCAGAAAAAAGGTATTTTTGCTGAACTACTCTCATTTAGGTCGAACATATCAAGTTTGCGGATTAAAAATATTAGCGATAGGTTTGACTCATTAAAAAGCGGTGCATGAAAATTCTTCAACTCTGCAAAAAGTTTCCTTATCCACTCAAAGATGGCGAATCTATCGCTGTCACACACTTAAGCAGAGCATTGCGCGAACTTGCTTGTGAGGTGACGCTACTTTCCATGAATACCAGCAAGCACTTTTGCGAGATGGAGCAATTGCCTCCTACTTATAATCACTACAAAGCTATTCATACCGTTGATGTAGATAATCGTATTCGACCCTGGGGCGCGTTCTGGAATCTTTTTTCTAGTACATCTTATCATGTTTCGCGCTTTATTACAAAGGAGTTTAAGGCGAAACTCATAGAACTACTCCAAACACAAGAGTTTGACATCATTCAGCTTGAAACGGTTTATCTAGCTCCCTACATCCCTGTCATTCGAGCACATACAGCCGCGCCAGTAGTAATGCGCGCACACAATGTGGAGCATGAAATCTGGGAACGCGTAGCTAACAATAGTCACTTTTTTAAGAAAAAGTACCTCAATTATCTCACAGCCCAACTAAAACGCTACGAAATAGAACAGCTTCAAAATTATGATCTACTGGTAGCTATCACAAAGCGAGATTTGGAGCTTTTCCGTCGTTTGGGCTATAAAAATCGGGCAATGGTCACGCCTGTTGGTATTGAGCGCGATAAATATATTCCCGATTACAAAAGTTTTCGGCAAGTCCCATCTATCAGTTTTATTGGTGCATTGGATTGGATGCCTAATCAAGATGGACTGAAATGGTTTTTGGATAATGTGTGGCCAAGCCTGTCGCGCAAGCATCCAAAGTTAGAATTGCACGTGGCTGGCAGACACACCCCCAGAGATATTTTGCAACTTGACATCCCGAATGTGACAATTCACGGTGAAGTGCCTGATGCAAAGGACTTTATCAATCAGCATTCTATTATGATAGTGCCTTTATTATCGGGGAGTGGGATTCGGGTGAAGATATTGGAAGGAATGGCATTGGGTAGGGTAGTGGTGACTACAAGTGTAGGCATGGAAGGTATAGATGCGCGCAATGGTAAAGAGATTATGATAGCCGATAGTGTCGAAGCCTTTATAGATTGTATTGATACTTGTATGTTGCACAAAAAACGCTTACAGAAGATTGGTCACCAAGCACGCTATTTGATAGAGCAAGAGTTTGATAATATCGAAATAGCAAGTAAGTTGGCAGGGACTTATCGTAAGCTAATTAAGAAAGATACAAGGGAACATCCTTCACCGATTTCTAATCCTTCTTAAAATCTGGAACTTTCAATTCATTTTTTTAGTTTAAAACACTAAGAATTTCTTACTTTTGCGTCCCGAATGAAAATTTGGTACATATAAGCCCACGTGGCGGAATTGGTAGACGCGCAAGGTTGAGGGCCTTGTGTCCTTTTTGGACGTGCTAGTTCGACTCTAGTCGTGGGCACTTAAAGCCTGGTGGTTGTAATTTCCATCAGGCTTTCGTGTATTTACAGGATGATAACTTTTTGTATATAGCGTTTTGTGGCGGTGTATACCTTTATAAAGTATAAACCCTTTGCTTGCTTTTGTATATCAAGTGTTGTTTTATGGTTCATTATTCCTTGCCAATTGGCTACTAGTTCTCCTTGAGCGTTGATCAGGTGAACCTGTTCAATACGCTCTGATTGGGCTAATGTAATTTGCAGAAACCCCTTACTTGGATTTGGATAGACTTGTAAAGTCCCATCTTCAAAAAGCCTATCTGTATTACTTAACACATCTATATATTGACAATGGGGCAGGATTTCACTAGATATTTTCTCATAATTATTATTTACAATATCGTGAATATGACTTATGCAGATTTCACGCGCTGTAAATCGCTGGAAGTAGATGCGTAAGAATGCACGTGCTTGCGAATTTCGAGGAAAATAATTACCGAATGTTCTCATGCTTGCTATTCTGCTTCCATGCCACTCTATTTGTACATCATCTGCTTGAAGCGCGACTACATCACTAATTTTTCCAACGGAAAGTTCAAAATCAAAGGCGATTACTTTCGTATTAGGTACATAATATAGCACATCTATATAGCCTTCTTCAAGATGAAGATTATCTAACTGTAAAGCGACATTCTGTGCAGTATTACTATGAGAGCGTGGTGATAATTCATCGCACTTTTCTGTTGCTATACAGTGTTGTAGTAGGGCAGCATCATATATAGAAAAACGCTCATTACCATCCAAATCATAGCACTTTTCAGGCTGTTCACTAGCTACGATGGCGCGCATATATTGCTGAATATCATAGTTCGTAAATCTACCATCTTGATTTATGTCTCCATAGTTTCCATTCCCTCCACAAATATCATTGCAATCTATCGTCGCTATTCCACCTACTACACCAGCGCAATCTACTTGGGTAGGGCAATCTTCTATCACCTCCATTTGTAGCGCGCCGCTACTTCTATTCAATCGGACGCAGACCTGTGCCCAATTATTGTCGTAAGTGGCTTCTTCTTTACCTCTGAGGTCAGGCTGCCTTGTCCAATTTACACGTACCGCTAGGGTGTAAATACCATCGGGAATATCCGTTACATCTATCCATTGACATTCAATAGTTCTATCATAAATATCTCCACAGCCTGCGCTAATACCCATATACGCACAAGTGTATTTTGCTTTATTACCCTCGTTACAATAAATATCAAGTACACAAAATCCATTTTTGAAGCCAATAGGTACTGCCGTGCCATCAGCTCGGTAAAGCAAATATTCTGCATAACCCAAATGATGCCAATGTTGGTGACAATTGTCGTTGGAAAAGGCATCAGGATTATCGGCAGGAGAACCTATGATATAGTCGGTATTACCAATATTTTCAATGACCGTCGTAAATTCAATAAGCTGCCTTAAGCCACGCCCACGCATGCAGCCCTCTTCGATAAAGCAATCATCATAGTTTTCTTTCGTGATAAGTCGGACAGATTGTTTTAGGTCTTGCTCATCAATACGTAAGTCTGGCTGACAGTCGGAATAATCACAAGAGTTATCATCTAGCGTAGCAAAAGGATTATAATTACAAGAAGTGGGATCGGTGCAGCCAAGTATATTGAATTCTAAATCTACCTCTAATTGTAGGTTATTGGTATAGGTGCTGTCTCTTAGTTTCATGCGGATGTAGTACGTTTGAAGGCGAGGAATAAGAATGGAGTTAATACGTGCTGCATCAGGGCAGGTATTATAAGAATCGTTGAAGGCTATGGCTCCTGCTGGTCCATCCGAAAGTAATGTTGGACAACCATCATACACCCAAAGATCAGTATCAATATATCCTCCTGCTATTCGATTAAGACAAGTGTTTAAATCTAAAAGACCTCCACTTCGATTAATGTTTATTTTATACCAAACTTCCTCTTGAGCAGGATGTATCATAATAGGGGCATGAATAGGTATCGCGGAGGCACAATCTTTACCCATATCAGGGCAGTTCAAGAAATGTTCTGCTTCAAACTCAAAGAAATCGTCGCTATTGATAGCTATAATTCTATTATTCAGCCATATTTTGTAATTCCCCAAATTAGTAAATCCATCTCCTCTATCATCCCTAATCGCTAAACGATAACAAGTACTAGTATCTAAAGTAATAGTAGTAGAATAAAGAGTAAATGGAGAGAGCATCTCTCGCTCATCATCTCGAATGATATTGTTATTATCATCATAAAGTGCCCAAGAGCTTTCAAATGGATGCTCGTCTGTATTAATATCAATGCGAAGTATAGACTGTGTGTTTACCGTTCCATTAAGTAGCAATAGTAAGATGAGGCATAGCCCTTTTTGGATGTTCTTCATGTTTACTTGTTTTCGTTTGTATGCTTATAACGTCTGAAAGGTACAATTATGCTGCTTATCTTACAAAGGGAAAAGACTTCAAGAGAAATTCGATAAATCCCTTTTTTATTTTTCTATCTTTGAGCGCATTTTATAAATGATTGTTTTTACTCAAGCATACAAAAATCAATCATTCAGAATTAAGTTTTATTACCTGACCATTTTAAAATCGGTTATCCATGATAATTGGAGTTCCAAAGGAAATAAAAGCCAACGAAAATCGGGTGGGGGTGACACCCGCAGGGGCTTTTGAATT
>JAHDCQ010000274.1 GCA_020629845.1 Saprospiraceae bacterium
CAATCGTATTTTAAGTTGGGGACGAAGTGATTATTTCAGAAAACAAAACTCAAAAAAGCAAGCTCTATATAATACAGATAGTTTTGAAGACGCTGTAATAATTGACAAAACAGCATACTTTAATTATTCTTTATCGGAGTTAAGAGATATTATGCGTGCTGAAAGCTTTAGTCCTTTGCAAATACTTTCTCTAAATACACAGGATTATGTTTCCGAACGTTTGAAGAAGGAAATTGAAATGGATAAAGTCCATTTTATACTTCATAGAATGGAAAAGGAAGGGAGTAAATGCCCTAACCTATTCATCTATCTTGGAATAGATAAGTTTCTTTTTGAAGAAGAAGAGCCAGAAGGAGGAGGTTACTTGTTTATGTACCAAAAGATGGCTGAGTTGGGTTTTGATAATAGCAAACAGAGAACCCCTAAACAAATTGAAAATGTAGTAAAAAAGCGAACTAGTGATTGTAGAATAAAAGCAAGAAAGTATTACCAAGAATTAATGAATTAGATTATGGCAAGTATAGATAAAATAGATGATTTTTTGAATGGACGCTTGAAGGGAGAAGAACTTGCAGCTTTTGATGAGGAACTCCTAAAAGATGAAGCTTTAGCACATGAGCTTGCTTTTCAGCTTGCCTTAGAAAAAGGGGCGAGAAAAATGAGAAAGGATAAGCGTATAGCTAGCATTAAAGCAGATTTAGAGCAACAAAAACAAAGCCGCACTCGTACCCGCACCCGATTAGGCTTAATAGCCCTTCTAGCTATACTATCCATAGGTGTTTTTATGATGTACTCCAATTCTGCACAGCAATCAAGTTTAAGTGAAAAAGAGATTCCAGAAACAGAGCCCTCTATCATACAGGATGTAGGAAATGAAGAAGAATTTTCAGGACAAGATAGTAGTAATATAGAGAATGATATAAGGGTAACAGAGGAGGAGACGATAAAAGAACCTAAAGAAAAAGATGTAAAAGTAGAATTTGAAAATAGTGCTGAATACAACATAGAACTTAACAATACAACCGAAAAAAAAACAAGGCCTCCAGAAACCCAAGACCCTCCAAGATTAGAACCCCTTGAGCGAGATAGTATTGAGAAAAAAGAACCACCTATCGCTGATAATGCGGAACTATTAACGGGGCAGGAATATGCTAGTGTTATTGGATATCAAGACGACTATGGTAATATGTTGGGTGGTGCAAAAGGGGCGAATTCTGATGAAGAATATGTGAAGTTATTTAAACGTGAAAAGTATACAGAAATCATTCAAGCCTTAGGTGACTTAGCTGCAAGTGAACGTAGTCCAATGGAGCAGTTTTGCCTAGCTCTTGCTTATAATGCTGAAGATGATTGCACCAAAGCAAAGCCCTTATTGGTCACTTTAAGTCAAGACCGCAGCTTTGGTTTTAGACAAGAGGCAGAGTGGTTTAGTATACTCTGCCTCTTATCTGAAAACACAGAAGTGAGTGTAGCTGAAGGCATGCGCCAATTGCGTGCCATTACTCGACGTCGCAGCCATGAGCGCATGAATGAAGCCGAAGCGTTGCTAAAACTTATTGAGGAAAATTAATATCTCGTTTGCCTGATATGCGTAGTGCTGCCCAATAATAGGGCATTTTACGGTCATCGATGATGCTTCTGCTATCAAGATATTTTAGCTTGGCTTGTTGCAGTGCAATATCCATATCGCGCTGCTCTTGCTGCTTCAAGTTGCGACAAAAGTCAAGCACTATGGTTTGATCATCGTGCGTTTCAATATTCCATAGGCTAGTGAGTAGGCTTTGGCAACCTGCTTTGAAGAAGGCACGTTCCAAACTCATCAGTCCTTCACCTCTAAGCAGAGTATGACTAAAGCCCGTCTGACAAGCATCTAAAATACCTACATCGGCTATGACATCCATATTATAGATTTCCTCTAATGCTAGCAAATCGTCATGTGCATCTGTACCCGTTTTTGAGAGTAATATATAGGAAGATTCATTGGTAGCTACTGCGTGAGAAGATAAATGCAGAATGGAGAAATAGTGTTCAGCTACTAATTTGCGGAAGGCAGTCTCATCTGCTGCATTACCAGAAATAGTTAGTGTATTCGGTGCGAAGACTTGTTCGCTTACTGCTTGTGCGCTATTAAATTGATTCGTCTCATCCTCCAAGACTTCTGCGAGTTCTGGTAGAAGATTATCTACTGCTTTCCAGCTTTCGAATCGTGGCTCTATACCTCCATACAACTGATAAACTAAGTCTTTATGTACAAAATTTCTAGTAGATACATCATAGAAAATAGACACGGAAGGTGTGTGTGTAATGGCATAATTTCGTAGTAAAATATTCAATTCCATCATGTCCAACTTCTCCTCGTATGTGTGGTCTGGTATTAAGTCTTGGAATGTTGCTACTGCTTGTTCGGGATGTAGTAAATCAAAATTGATATAATTCAATTCTCGGTCGGTGGAAATAACGAGTCTTTTATAATCCTTTATTAAATCTTTCACAGGGCTAATCAGAACTTGATATAGTTTGGCATGACTATTGAAAAAACGCAGGGCTAAATCCTCATCAGCACCCTTTTTAGTATAGCTTTCATAAGCCGTTCGTATAGTTCCTATCAGCGCATCATCTACGTCTTGCTCTACAACTAAATCAATATCCTGCTTGTCTTTTGTAATGACGAAGGTGTATAGTTTTTGTCCAAACAGGGCATAAGACAGTAAAGCAGAATTGTCATCCAATATGGCTTGCACTTGTCCTGGTTCTGCTATCGGAAAATCGGATAAACGCTCAAATGCAGTCGGGTTTGTGCGTTGTAAAGCGTCCATATGTGCCTGCAATTGCTTTTGTAAACTTCTTAAATTGATAATTAATGCCTCTTGTTTTTGGGCATCCATAGTAGCGTTAAATTCCGCTCGTTGCAGTTGTATACTGTCGCGTAACATGCGTTCTTTTTCCACCCAATCCGTATCAATATCTTTTAAAATTTCTATATCCAGCATTCGCTTGCGAAGCGTATAAGCTTTGCTTTGTTCTAGATATTTGAAGGCTTCTAACTGGTATTTTTGTGCTTCTGTGGGCTTTGCTTTTGCCATTTTTAGACTCACTTGCATCGCACCTTTATAGACGGACTCATCTTGTAAGGCTAAAGCTAGAAGGCTTTTTTCTCTCAAGGTATTGCCATAAGCGCGATTGGATAAAGCGTTTCTTAGGTCATTCATATATAAAGTCGCCAATTGGAAGGTTTTGTGACTTTCTTCCAAATAGTTTGCTTGATTTTCAACTGCATACAGTTCTTCTAATACTCTAGCTTTTGTGCTAAGTAAGGCTGTTAATTCCTGCGTATTAGGCCATATGGCATTTGCTTCCCCCATTTCTGAACGAATGATTTTTAGCCCTTCTTCTAATTGAGCAAGCGTCGCTTTCAAATCGTCCAATTCATAGAATAAAGTAGCCCGTAGCAAGTAGTAGCCAGCGCGTAGATTTACGAGCTGTTTTTGTTCAATGGGTTGAAAAGCCGCTTCAGCTTCCTCTAAATATTGTCGTGCTTGCGTTTTATCATCTATTTGCAATGCTCCTCTCGCTAAAGTAAGGTAGGCAATGGCAATATTCATTGCTTTGGGCATCGCCAATCGTTCTGTAGGTTGCTTTGCTTCTTTAAATAATGCTAAGGCTTTTTCGGTATCTGTGTTTCCGTTGCCATTTTCACAAAACTCATTGCACATCGCGCCTTTTGCACTATAGGCGGCGGCTAGATAAAATTTGCTATCTGGAATAGTTTTATAGAGTGCGATAGCTTTATCTAGCAACTCAAATATGATACTACTAACTTCAGGCTTGTCCCACGATTTTCCAAAATGCGCTTCTGCAAGGTTCATATAGGTATTTGCCTCATCTAGTTTGGAGTCAGCGCGCCGATAGTAGCTTAAGGTAGTATTAAAATATTCAATACTTTGCTCAAAATTTGCCTTATTCCGATGGGCGAATGCAAGACCATTATAGGTATGCCCCATTATTTTTTGCTTTTCTTGCTCCAATGTCTCAAAACCTCCCAACATTTTTAATGCTTGTTCTACCATGGGAGCTTGCGCCCCTAGGTGTGATAGGTTGTAAAAGGAAAAGTTTTTGCGATTAAAGGTATCAATTGCCGCTTCAAATTTTTCGATAGCATCGTCATTATGTCCAATGTCGGTTAGTGTCATTCCTCGTGCAAAATGTAGACCAGCTTTGGTAAGATCGCTCAGTTGTGCCTCATGTGTTTTGATTATCTGGAGCGATTCATACGAATAGTCATTTGCTTTGCCGTATTCTGCATTGAGGATTGCCACTTTTACTAAATGATTATTGGCATTGACATAAGCATCCCACCAATCCAATTTTTCGCCCTTTTCTTTTATAGCGGCTGCAATGCGTTCTGCTTCAGCTAGGTCGCTATTCGTTTCCTTTAATTGCATGGATAAGCGAAACAATTCAAAGAAGTCAAAAGGATTGCTGAATTGTGCAACACTAGTGTGGCTAAATAATAAGAATAAGCACAGATATTGTAAAGATTTCATAGTGTGAGGAGTTTGATTTTTGTAACTCGATTATGGATTGCCATACAGTTTGCTGTAAGGTTTAAGATAAAGGTATCAAAATCAGCGGAAACTTATTGTATTACTAGAAAATATTTCCGTGCTAAAGCGCGCTAAAGAAAGACTGGTGAGGTAAAGCAGTTTATAGACCATCACACCTTCCATGAAAATCGCTATATTTACAGCAAAACAAGCACGATGAAGTATCTAAAATTTACGCCCCTATTACTGTTATTCCTACTTTTATTAGCAGCACCCAAATTAAAACGCCTCTATCATGCCATTTACTTGTTTGAAGAAGACCGCATCGTGGAAAACTTTAGAACATTCAATCAGCATTCTTCGACGAGTGAGCTTAAAGCTTCCACTAAGCCATTTACCTATTCTAAAGGCGAAATAATAGATTTGCCGACCTCTTTCAAGTACGCAGGGCAGTCTTTTGATACTCAAGAATTTTTAGAAGCAACTACTACCACAGGCTTATTTATTTTGCAAAATGATAGTATTCGTTTCGAAGAATATTACAATGGCAATACCGAAACAACGCGTAATATTTCATGGTCAGTAGCGAAATCTTTTGTTTCTGCTTTAGTGGGCATTGCTGTAGCAGAAGATCATATTGAAAGTATAGAAGATAAAATAGAAAAATACGTGCCAGAACTTAAAGGCTCAGGCTATGAAGGAGTACGTATCAAAGATATTTTACAAATGTCGACGGGAGTGCGTTTCAATGAAGACTATGGTGATTTTTATAGTGATATTAATCGTTGGGGTAGGGGATTTGCGTTAGGGCGGTCACAGGATGAATTTGCGACTACCTTAGTGCGCGAGCGCGAACCTGGTACCTATAATCATTATGTTAGTATCAATACGCATGTGTTGGGCATGCTCTTGGCACGCGCTACAGGACGTTCCATAACGGACTATATGCAAGAGAAACTTTGGGATCCTGTGGGAATGGAACATGATGCTTACTGGGTAACTGACGACGAAGGCGTGGAGTTAGCACTTGGTGGTTTAAACTGCACGCTTCGCGATTATGCTAAAATTGGCTCGCTTTACATAAATAAAGGCGTATGGCGCGATAAGCAAATAGTACCTGAAACTTGGGTTGCTGCTTCTACGGTAGCAGACGCGCCTCATTTGCAGCCTAATAATCCTAATTCTAAACATGGTTTTGGCTATGGCTACCAATGGTGGCTACCTGATAGTAAGGAAGGGGAATTTATGGCGCAAGGAGTCTATAATCAGCATATTTATATCAATCCTAGTACGCGTACGGTAATTGTGAAATTATCAGCGAATCATAAATTTACGGATCCAGATTATATACCAAGCAAGGCGGGGGCGGCTCTAGAATTTTTCCGTGCGGTAGCGAAAGAAATAGGGGTACAAGAAGCAGTGCCTATCGCGCTTTAGGCATTAATGAGCGAATGAAAGAGTGGTGAATGAGTGAGTAATTATAGATTTTGTATCTTATACGTGCATGCCTCCATTTACGGGCAATATGCCATCTTCGCAGCCATGAAATTCAAAATCAATCGCTCCCTGAGCTACATCCATAATCAAGCGATGCCTTGCGCCAGTTAGTGCAGCATTGCCTGAGTCGTAGCCTGCGTCCCCTTCATACATGCAGATAAACTTGCCTGCTACTACTTGCACGGTAGGTAATACAAAAATGGGTTGTTCGCGCAAAATTAAAGCTCTAGCCTCTTCTGCTGATGTACATTTACTTATGAGTTGTAAGCTCATAATGGTAGGGGGCATCATGGGGAGTTTTTTTTCGCCGAGTTGTGCTAATGCCGCTTTTGGGGATAGCCATTGATGTGCTTTAATTTCACTATCATCAATCAATACGTCTGATGTTGATGCTTCGGTTGTACTAAAGAAAAAATAAGTAGCAAAGCGTCGGGGGGCATCAAGTGGAGTTGTCCAATGTCGAAAAAAGAGGAGTTGGTCAGGGGCTATGTCTATATTCGTTTCCTCTTTAGTTTCTCGGACAGCCGCTAATTTTGCCGCTTCTAGCTCACTTTTTGCTGCTTCTAGTTCATTCTTTTCTACTTTTCCTCCAGGAAATACCCATAGCCCACCTGCAAAAGCGAGTGCTTTATTGCGCTTCAACAATAGCACTTCTAGTACGCCCTTATTATCTCTAACTACCATGATAGTAGCTGCTAATTTTGCCTCAACCATATAGCCAATTTGCTTGTGTGCTTCAATGATATGATATTACAATGAAAATTAATTTTCGTTCTTTGACAATTTTGGTGGTCAAGCCTAATTTTATCAAAATGAGTAAATGGAATGGTCGAACTTTTGATAAAATTGGGCTTGATTAATCACCAACATTGTCAGAGACCTTAATTTTTTGCATCAAAATTGATGTTTCTCCACAAATGTATTACTTTTAAATGTAATAGCGTTATCGAAAAAAAGTTCGGATATAAAACAGCTATTTATACCATCCTTAATGTAAATATAGACTTGTTCGGCGGCTAATCAATTTAATAGTTTGCTATGTATGAAGCTATAAAATGCTTTATTGC
>JAHDCQ010000014.1:0-2000 GCA_020629845.1 Saprospiraceae bacterium
TAAAGTAGTTTAATAAATACTCAATTATGGCAAATAAACAGTCATTCTTGCTAGTTGTAGCACTTGTGTTGGGATTGTTATCTGTAAATAATTTACAAGCCCAGTTCGATTGTATTAGTGCAGAGCTTATATGCGCTCCATTTTACAATGAAACTGACAATAGAAGTACTACAGCAGGGGCAGTCTTGGATGAAATCAGAGATGGTGAAACCTGTATGTTTGATCAAGATGAACGCGGTATCGTATGGTATACTTTTACCGTAAATAACACCGGAAACTTTGGTTTTCTTATAACACCCAATAACTTGGATGATGATTATGATTGGGCATTATTTGATTTGACCAATGCTACTTGTGAAGATTTAGCACGTGACCCATTTTCAATTATGGTGAGCTGTAATGCTGCAGGAGGACCAGGCTGCCACGGTGCTACAGGAATGGATGCGAATGCCCAATTTAATATTCATGGAGGAGGTTGTGATACAAACCCTCCAACTATTAATGGTGGCTCAAGTGCCTTAAATGCTTTCGTGCCAGTACAAGCAGGAAATACCTACGTATTAGCAGTGCAGAACTGGACTTTCGTGGATGCGGGGCGTTTTGAAGGTTATACCATTGATTTTAGCCCTTCCATTAATACAGGAATTATTGATACGGAACCACCTACTGTATTAGAAGTTCAAACAGCAGGCTCTATTTGTGATAATGAGCCAATTACACTCGTATTAAATGAAAATATTTCCTGTGAAAATATTAATAATGCAACAGGAACGCTGACTGCACCCGATGGAACTGTGCTAGCCTGTGAAGTATTTGCAGCAGACTGTCTTAGAGGGGCAACGGGTGTAAGAGAGTTAGTGGTTACAGCGGATTTTAGAGGAGCAGTCGGTGGTAATTATACTTTGGAGATAGGTAATAATAACATAAACCGTCAAGGTTTTGTAGATGGTTGTAATAATACAGTAGAACTTCCTATAACTGCGACAGTATTCCTACCCTCTGATAACTCGGCAGATGTGAATGTTGTAAATAGAACCCCTTCTAGAGATGTATGTGCAGGCGAAACGGTTCGTTTAGAAGCCAGTACCTTTCCGCCTGATTTCTTTGGGAATAACAGCTATGTTTGGCGATTCAATGGTAATGATATTGGTACAGGCAATACTATAGAGGTCACACAGCCTGGTACTTATCAGGTGGAAATGCGCCTAAACGGAAACTTATCTCCTGCTTGCGAAACAGGGCTTGCCGAGATTATTCTTGGCGGCGGCGTCGTAGTTGATTTAGGCGCGAATAGACTAGGCTTATGCGCTGGACAAGCAGAAACGCTAGACGCGGGTCCAGATGGAACGTTTTATAACTGGAGTAATGGACAATCGGGCGCGAACCTACAACAGATTACCGTTAGTGAGAGCGGTACATATGGCGTGACTGTGACTACCGCTTGTGGAGATATAGAAGACCAAATTATTCTACAATATGATGATATTCCCTATGAGCCAGATAATTTAAGTCCAGCCATTTGTTCAGGAGATCCTGTTATTATTGGCGCGCCTCCAATTGGCGGGGGAGCAACTTACTTATGGAGTACTACAGAAACTACAGCTCAAATTACCGTTAGTCAAGCAAATACTTATGTAGTAACAGTAAGTCAAGGTGGCTGTCAAATAGAACGTACTATTGTCGTAAGTGAGTCACCAACTCCAGATGTTACGATTTCTCCTCCAGGGGGCTTTGTGTGTAGCGGAGAAGAAGGTACGATTACTGCTCTTGATAATAATCTAACAGGTGCACCTATCAGATGGCTCGATGGCACGAACTCGCCCGCTCGACTAGTAGGCCCAGGTACGTATACCGCTATTGCTATTACTGCAGCAGGCTGTGAGGATAGAGCAACCGTTGTAGTACAAGAAATTCCAGTAACCCCAGCCACTATCAATGGAGAGGCGTCTTTTAGTGTAGATATTTGTGACGATGGTATGACTATGACGACACTCACAGCC
>JAHDCQ010000014.1:2025-6580 GCA_020629845.1 Saprospiraceae bacterium
GTCTGGAGCAATGGGTCTACGAATAATAGCATCACAGTTGCTGGAGGTACATACACCGTAGTAGTAACAGATAATAATGGCTGTGAAAGTGACCCAGTAACAGCGACCGTAAATGCCGTAGCACAACCTACCATAAATATTGCACAAGCAGCAGCCTGTGCACCTGACTTTTTGACTTATTCTGTTACAATTAGCACACAAGCAGGCAATACTATTGGCACCAATGTCGGAGACATAAGCGGCAGTGGAGGTACGTTCACGATTAGTAATATTCCAGAAGGACAAAATCTTGTAGTACGTGCAGTCAATAGTTTAAATTGTGAAACGACGCAAACCATTCCTGCACAAGATTGTGGTTGTCCACCAGTAACATTACCAAATGTTGGAGGTACGGTAACTGTTTGTCAAGGGCAAACACCGCCCGCACTTACCGCTAATACTGCCGAAGCGAATACAGAAATTCGTTGGTATGATGCTTCAACAGGAGGAACCGTCCTCTTTACAGGAAATAATTTTAGTGCTCAAAATGCAGGTACTTACTATGCAGAATCTTTCAATACAGTCAATGGTTGTGCAAGTGCGCGCGTAGCAGTAGATTTAGTGATAAACGCTCCACCAGAAGCTACAATTTCAGGAGACCTGCAAGTGTGTCCAGCAGGGGCTACTACCACTACGCTTAATGCAGGTTCAGTAGATGGTAGCGCAACGAATTTCCGTTGGTCAAATGGTTCTACTAACCCAAGCGTTACTGTTGGTGTAGGTGCAATCAATGTAGTAGCAATTAGCGCAGCGGGTTGCGAAAGTACCCCAGTTACGCGTACCGTAGGAGAACGTACCGTAGCCCCAGTAACTATATCTAGTGGTGTTGCCAGTGTTTGCCCAGGTACAGGTCCAAGTTCAACCACTATACTAACAGCAAGCACTAGTGCCAGCTACGAATGGAATACCAGCAGCATGAATCAAACGATCAATGCAGGTGCTGGAACCTATAGCGTAACTGTGACTGATACCAATGGCTGTGAAAGTGATAATAGCATTATCATAGGAGAAGAGGCTTTACCAACCATTACACCAGTCAATAATGGAGTATGTGCAGATGACCGCCTTAGCTATTCGGTACGTATTAATACAGAGGCAGATAATACTATGATTTCCACTAGTGGTACAGTAACTGGTGGTGGTGGTTTCCTGACAGTACAAAATATACCAATAACAGATGATATTATAGTCGTTGTTACTAATCCAGCAGGTTGTACAGATGATCTTTCTATAGAAGCTCCTGTATGTAGTTGTCCAGATATAGCAGCACCAGCAAGTAATGTCGGGTCTGGCTTCACTATATGTCAAGGCGATAACCTTCCAACCTTTAGCATGAATACGGCTAGTCTAGAAGCAGATGATGTTATTCGTTGGTACGATGTAGATTCAGGCGGTACACCTTTAGCTACCGATGCAAGTTTTAGACCAACGACGGCAGGTACCTACTTTGCAGAAGTATTCAATACCGTCAGTCAGTGTAATAGTCCGCGCACTTCTGTTAGTTTGACCATTAACCCAAGACCGATAGCGACAATTTCTGGCACACCTAATGTCTGCCCAGGTCTACAAACCCAATTGAATGCAAATATACAAGGCGGTGGCGCGATGGGCTTCCAATGGTCTGCCAATACAGGCAATGCAACTGGCCCAAGTGTAAACGTAGGTGCAGGGATGTATAGCGTAGTCGTGAGAGATGCAAATGGTTGTACAGGTACAGACGATATTACCGTAGGACAATTTGCCGTAGAAGACGCGACGATTATGGGGGCGGATAATGTTTGCCCTGATAATATGGTTACTTTACGTGCAAGCGATGGCGATAGTTGGAATTGGAGTAACAGCAGTACTGACCAAAATATTAGTGTCGGTGCAGGGCCATACAGCGTAACGGTGACAGATGCAAATGGCTGTGAAAGTATAGCGAATAGAACAGTTGCAGAAAATGATACGCCAACAATCACACCCGTAAATACTGGCGATTGTTCAGGCGACCGTCAGAGCTATGATATGCGTATCAATACCGAAGCCGATAACATTTTGACTCCTTCAGCGGGTACTGTTACAGGTGGTGGTGGCTTCTTAACCGTTCGCGGTATTCCAGCAGGAGAGGCACTTATGGTGACTGTAACCAATCTAGCAGGCTGTTCGGAAATGCGAACCATTTCAGCACCCGATTGTAGTTGTCCAGATATAGCTGCGCCGCCAAGTATAAGCGGAGCTACGGTTACGATTTGTTCCGATGAGGCAATACCAACCCTCAATATGAGCGATACCAACTTAGGCGCAGATGATGTCATTCGTTGGTTCGATACTGATTCAGGCGGTACACCTTTGGCTACAGATGCGGGTTTTAGACCAAGTATGGCAGGCACCTACTTTGCAGAAGTTTATAATACAGTAAGTGATTGTAGCAGCCCACGCACATCAGTACGCTTGGTGATTAATGCAGCACCAACGGCTACCATTTCAGGTACACCTAATGTCTGCCCTGGTGGATTGACAGAATTGAATGCGAACCTTCAAGGAGGTGGTGCTACAGGCTTTCAATGGTCAGCAAGTGCGAACAACTCGAACAGCCCAACAGTCAATGTAGGTGCAGGCATGCACAGCGTGGTAGTGACCGATGGGAATGGCTGTACAGCTCAACGAAGCATTACCGTAGGGCAATTCGATGTAGAGCAAGCAAGCATCATGGGTGCAAATAATGTTTGCCCAGGACAAACGATTAGACTTACTGCAAGTGAAGGGGAAAGCTGGAGTTGGAGCAATGGTGGCACAGGCGATAATATCAATGTTGGTGCAGGACCATATAGTGTAGTCGTAACGGATGCGAATGGTTGTACAAGTGAGGCAAATAAAACAGTTGTTCAAAATGCTGAACCAGAAATTATAGTACCTTCTAATTTAGTACAATGTGCGGATGATCGGCAAACCTATGAAGCAAGAGTAAATATAGATGCGGATGATGACTTAACGGTCAATGGCGGTATCGGAAATATAACAGGCGGTGGTGGTTTCCTTACTATTCGTAATATTCCAGCAGGACAAAATATTACGGTAACTGTAACCAATCCTGCTGGCTGTACTGCCGAGCAAACTATTACAGCTATTGATTGTAGCTGTCCACAATTAGATGCGCCACAAGCAACAAATGCAGAGGTATCTATTTGTGAAAATCAAGCTATTCCAGCATTGAGTGTTAGCACAGCAGGCTTGGCAGCGGATGATGAAATCCGTTGGTACAATGTAGATACAGATGGTACAGAACTTTCAGCAGGATCAAGCTTCACTCCATCTGCAGCAGGCACCTACTTCGCAGAAGTATACAATACAGTAAGCAATTGTGCTAGTCAGCGCACAGCTATCCGTTTGATAATTAATCCAAATCCAACGGCTATCATTACAGGTACACAACAAGTATGTCCAAACGGACAGACGGAATTAAGCGCAAGCCTGCAAGGAGGCGGTGCAAGTGGCTTCCAATGGTCAGCGAGTGCTGGTAACTCGAATAGCCCAGGCGTATCCGTTGGTATAGGTATGCATAGTGTAGTAGTACGAGATAATAATGGTTGTTCAGACGAAACAACAGTTAATGTCACCGAATATACTGTAGCACCAGCAAGTATTAGCGGTACATTAAATGTATGTCCAGGTGAAATGACCAGACTTACCGCAAGTGACGGCTCGCTCTTCCAATGGAATAACTTTAATCCAAATCGCTCTCTCGACGTAGAGGCGGGTTCATACAGCGTAGTCGTAACAGATGAAAATGGCTGTGAAAGTACTGCAAATGCTACTGTACAAGAAAATAGCACTCCTGATATTGAATTACCTTCAGAAGCAGAGTGTTCCAATGATTTAACAACTTATTCCGTCCGAGTAAATGTAGATGCTAGTGATGTTTTGACGGTTAATGGTAATCTTGGAACGATAACAGGTGGCGGTGGTTTCTTGACTATTCGCGATATAGAAGCAGGGCAAAATATTACCGTGCGTGTTACGAATACAGAAGGCTGTGTAGCAGAACAAGCGATTCAAGCACCCGATTGTAGCTGCCCGCCATTAGCTGCGCCACAGAGTCCAGGCGATGTAGAGATTTGTGATGGTGATGCGATAAGAGCACTGAATGTAGGTTCGGCAGGAGTCGGTAGCGATGCCGAAATTCGTTGGTACAATGTAGCGACAGGTGGCACGGCGATTGGTACTGGTTTTGATTTTACGCCACCAGCAGCAGGCACTTATTTTGCAGAGGTATATAATACGACAAGTAATTGTGTCAGTCAGCGTACACAAGTGCGTTTAATCATCAATTCCATTCCAGATGCAAATATTGTAGGAGCAGGCAATGTGTGTCCAAATACGCTTACGAATATAAGCGCAAGTTTAGTAAATGGCAATGCCAATACTTTCCAATGGTCATCGAATGCCAATAATGCACGTACACCAGCAGTAGATGTTGGCCCAGGTATTTACACCGTCAGTATTACAGATGATAATGGCTGTTTAGCAACAGCAA
>JAHDCQ010000014.1:6680-38386 GCA_020629845.1 Saprospiraceae bacterium
CCAGGTATTTACACCGTCAGTATTACAGATGATAATGGCTGTTTAGCAACAGCAACTCAAACGATAGGCGAATTTGCAGTAGAACAAGCTATGATTAGCGGTGATACGGAAGTTTGTCCAGATGAAATGACGACGCTGACAGCAAGTGCGGGGTCTAGCTATAATTGGAATAACTTTGGTACAGGTAATAATGTAAATGTAGGTATAGGCGATTATAGCGTGACTGTAACGGATGCAAATGGCTGTATAAGCATAGCAGCAACAACAGTAAGTGAAGCTATACCACCTAGTTTAAATGCACCAAACGCACCAGAATGCTCTAGCGATTTGACGACTTATAGCATCCGAATCAATACGGATTCAGACAATGTTATTACAGCAAGCTTAGGTACAGTTGGTGGTGGCGGTGGTTTCTTCAATGTCCGCGATATTCCAGCCGATGTGCCCGTTACTCTTACAGCAACTGATCCAGCAACGGGCTGTACCACATCCCGAACCTTTGAGTCACCAGATTGTAGTTGTCCGCCATTGGCAGCACCACAAAGTGCAGGCGATATAGAGATTTGTACAGGTGATGCTATTCGTGCAGTAGCGGTGAGTGGTGCAGGAATAAATTCTGAATCAGAAGTGCGTTGGTATAACGATGCGACTAGTAGCACGGTGATTGGAACGGGCTTAGACTTCACACCTACCCAAGCAGGCAGCTATTTCGCAGAAATCTTCAATACCACTACCAATTGTAACAGTGGGCGTACCGAAGTACGCTTAATCATCAATGATTTACCAAACGCTAATATCGCAGGGGCAGCGCAAGTATGTCCAGGTGAGCAAACCAATTTGACAGCAAGTTTGCTATCAGGTAGTGCTAATAGTTTCACATGGTCATCAAGTGCGAATAGCTCTTTGAGTCCAAGTGTAACCGTAGGTGCAGGTTCTTATAGCGTAACCGTAACCGATAATAATGGTTGTGCAGCAGAAGCAACGCAAACCATTAGCGAGTTCACGGTGACACCAGCAAGTATTAATGGTGATGCCGTAGTTTGCCCAGGTGACATGACCTTACTTACTGCAAGCGCAGGAGCAAGTTACAACTGGAGCAACTTTGCACAAGGCGATCGTGTCAATGTAGGTGTAGGTAATTATAGTGTTACTGTCACGGATAATAATGGCTGTGAAAGTGTAGCATCACAGGATGTAAACGAAGCTACACCCCCAACTATTAGCTCACCAGATGCAGCAGAATGTTCAAGTGATTTGACGACTTATAGCATCCGAATCAATACGGCATCAGGCAATGAAATTTCAGCACCTTTAGGTACTATTGGCGGCGGTGGCGGCTTCTTCAATATCCGCGACATTCCAGCTGATATTCCAATTACAGTTACTGTAACTGATCCAGCAACAGGCTGTACAGGAGAACAAACTTTCCAAGCACCTGATTGTAGCTGTCCTCCATTGGCAGCACCGCAGAGTTTAGGGGATATAGATATTTGTGCTGGTCAGACTATTCCAGCTCTTAGCGTAAGCGGTGCAGGTATCAATTCGGAATCGGAAATTCGTTGGTATAGCAATGCTACAAGCAATGCCGTAATAGGTACAGGCTTAGACTTTATGCCGTCACAAGCAGGAAGTTACTTTGCAGAAATATTCAATACGACGACCAACTGTCAAAGTGGACGTACAGAGGTGCGCTTAATTGTCAATCCAGAACCTTCAGCGAATATTTCAGGAGCAGCACAAGTTTGCCCTGGCACACAGACACAATTAAGTGCAAGTCTACTATCAGGTAGTGCCGATAACTTTACGTGGTCATCAAGTGCAGGTGGTGCATTAAGCCCAAGCGTAATGGTGGGTGCAGGAGAATATAGCGTAACCATTACAGACGCGAACGGTTGTACAGCAGAAGCAACACAAACGATTAGCGAATTTGATGTTGTGCCAGCAAGCATTAGTGGAGACGCTATCGTTTGCCCAGACGAACAAACGGCACTTACCGCAAGTGCGGGCGTAAGTTATAATTGGAGCAATTTTGCCCAAAGTGATCGTGTCAATGTAGGTGTAGGTTCTTATAGCGTGACCGTAACAGATGGTAATGGCTGTGAAAGTATCGCTTCTCAAGATGTAAGCGAAGCTACACCACCAAGTATCACTTCGCCAGATGCAGCAGAATGTTCTAGTGATTTGACAAGCTATACGATTCGAATCAATACCGAGTCAGGAAATGAAATTTCTACAAGTCTCGGAACCGTTGGTGGCGGCGGTGGTTTCTTCAATGTCCGCGATATACCAGCCGACATTCCAGTAACGATAACAGTAACAGACCCAGCAACGGGCTGTCAGGCAGAGCAGAGTTTCCAAGCACCTGATTGTAGCTGTCCTCCATTGGCAGCACCACAAAGTATGGGCGATGTAGAAATATGTGAAGGCGAAACGATTATGGCACTTAGCGTAAGTGGTGCAGGCATCAACGATCAATCAGAAATTCGTTGGTACAATGATGCAACTAGTAATGCCTCTATTGCAACAGGTTTAAACTTCACGCCAACACAGGCAGGCAGTTACTTTGCAGAGATATTCAATACCACTACCAATTGTAATAGTGGACGTACCGAAATTCGTCTCATTATCAATGATTCTCCTTCAGCAAACATTTCAGGAGCAGCACAGGTTTGCCCTAGCACACAGACACAATTAAGTGCAAGTTTACTATCAGGTAATGCCGATAACTTTATGTGGTCATCAAGTGCAGGTGGTGCATTAAGCCCAAGCGTAATGGTGGGTGCAGGAGAATATAGCGTAACCATTACAGACGCGAACGGTTGTACAGCAGAAGCAACACAAACGATTAGCGAATTTGATGTTGTGCCAGCAAGCATTAGTGGAGACGCTATCGTTTGCCCAGACGAACAAACGGCACTTACCGCAAGTGCGGGCGTAAGTTATAATTGGAGCAATTTTGCCCAAAGTGATCGTGTCAATGTAGGTGTAGGTTCTTATAGCGTGACCGTAACAGATGGTAATGGCTGTGAAAGTATCGCTTCTCAAGATGTAAGCGAAGCTACACCACCAAGTATCACTTCGCCAGATGCAGCAGAATGTTCTAGTGATTTGACAAGCTATACGATTCGAATCAATACCGAGTCAGGAAATGAAATTTCTACAAGTCTCGGAACCGTTGGTGGCGGCGGTGGTTTCTTCAATGTCCGCGATATACCAGCCGACATTCCAGTAACGATAACAGTAACAGACCCAGCAACGGGCTGTACAGCAGAGCAAAGTTTCCAAGCCCCTGATTGTAGCTGTCCTCCGACAGCAGCACCACAAAGTATGGGCGATATAGAAATATGTGAAGGCGAAACGATTCAAGCCTTGAGTGTAAGTGGTGCAGGTATAAATAATGAGTCAGAAGTACGCTGGTATGCAGATGCGACGAGCAATGCCTCTATAGCAGCAGGTTTGGACTTTACCCCAACGCAAGCAGGTTCATATTTCGCAGAAATATTTAATACTACATCAGGCTGTGCGAGTGGACGTACCGAACTACGCTTGATTATTAATGACTTGCCAACAGCAAATATCGTAGGTGCAGCGCAAGTATGTCCAGGTTTAGAGACGGAATTGAGTGCAAGCTTAACACAAGGCAATGCCACTAATTTTGAATGGTCTTCAAGTGCAGATGGTGCATTGAGTCCGAGTGTAATGGTAGGCGCAGGAGATTATAGCGTAACCATTACCGATGCGAATGCTTGTCAGGCGGAAGCAAGTCAAACCGTAACGGAACAGAGTGTAGAGCAAGCAACGATTAGTGGTGACTTGACGGTTTGCCCAGACGAACAAACGATGCTTACGGCAAGCGCAGGATTAAGCTACAATTGGAGCAACTTCGCACAAAGCGACCGCGTGAATGTAAGCGTGGGTATGTTTAGTGTTACTGTAACCGATAATAATGGCTGTGAAAGCGTAGCGAATGCTACCGTAACGGAAGACACGCCTCCAATGATTGAATTAGTAGATGGTCTATTAGAATGTTCACAAGATAGAACCTCTTATGGATTCCAAATTAATACGGATGCGGCTAGTGACTTGACGGTAAGCTTAGGAACAGTAAGTGGTGGTGGTGGCTTCTTCACCATAAGTGATGTAACTGCGGAAGTACCTGTGACAGTTACTGTTACCAATCCAACGACAGGCTGTAGTACAGAGCAAGTATTCCAAGCACCAGACTGTTCTTGTCCATCTATCGCAGCACCAATGAGTAATGGCGATGTAGAAATTTGTGCAGATGCTACTATTCCTGCGATTAGCGTAAGTGGTGCAGGCGTGAATTCGGATTCAGAAATACGTTGGTACAATGATGCAACGAGCAATACCGAGATAGCAACAGGTTTAGAGTTTACACCAAGCCAAGCAGGTAGCTATTTCGCAGAAATATTTAATACTTCAGATGAATGTTCAAGCGGACGTACAGAAGTTCGTCTTATCATCAATGATTTACCAACTGCAAACATTTCAGGTGCAGCACAAGTATGTCCAGGATTAGAGACAGAATTGAGTGCAAGCCTATTAGATGGTAGCGCAAGTACATTCAACTGGTCTACAGGCGCATCTAGCCCAAGTATCGTGGCAGGTATTGGTACGTATATGGTAACAGTAATAGATGCAAATGGCTGTCAAGCAGAAACAAGCATAGAAGTAACAGAACTCAGTGTAGAAGCGGCAAGTATAGATGGCGACTTAATGGTTTGTCCAGAAGAACAAACGCTACTTACTGCGAGCGGTGGTATCAGCTATGAGTGGAATAATTTTGCACAAAGCAATCAAGTAAGTGTAGGTGTTGGTACATACATGGTGACTGTAACCGACGGTAATGGCTGCGAAAGCGAAGCCAGCGCAATGGTAAGTGAAAATGAAGTACCAAGTATCACTTTAGTAAATGGTATACTAGAATGTGACTCAGGCAGCGACACTTATAATTTCCAAATCATCACCGAAGAAGGTAATGATTTGAGCGTGAGCTTAGGAGATATAATAAGTGGCTCGGGTGGTCAATCTACCATATCGAATGTACCAAATGAAGTGCCAGTTACGGTAACAGTTACAAATCCAACAACAGGCTGTTCAAGCGAACAAGTCTTCCAAGCACCAGATTGTAGCTGTCCACAGATTGCAGCACCTGAAAGCTTAGGCAATGTAGAAATTTGTGATGGCGATGCTTTACCTGAATTGAGCGTAAGCGGCGCAGGCGTAGATAGTGAATCAGAAGTGCGTTGGTACGATGTAGCTACGAATGGTATCGCATTAGGAACAGGCTTGACATTTACACCAACGCAGGCAGGCACTTACTTTGCAGAAATTATAAATACAACAAGTAATTGCCAAAGTGCTAGAACAGAAGTTCGCTTAGTCGTAAATACTATTCCAACTGCAAATATCGCAGGGGCATCCAATGTATGTCCAGATACGACAACACCACTAACAGCAAATCTAGTAGATGGTACAGCAGTAAGTTTCCAATGGTCATCCAGCGCAGCAAATGCTACCGATGCAATGGTAGAAGTAGTGCCAGGTGTATACAGCGTAACGATTATAGACGGCAACGGCTGCGAATCAGTAGGTAGCAAAGTAGTAGAGGAATTCCCAGCTACGATGGCAGATATTGAAGGCACTCCAAGTGTTTGTCCAGGCGAAACAACAGAATTAACCGCAATGGGTGGTACGAGCTACGAGTGGAGCAACTTTACACAAGGTAGTATAGCGAATTTAGGTGTAGGTGATTATACGGTAACGGTAACGGATGCCAATGGCTGTACCGATATTGCAGCAATTGAAGTAACGGAAAACACAGTGCCTACCCTCACCTTAGTAGACAACCTACTAGATTGCGCTGATGATAGAACAAGCTACAGTTTCCAAGTTAGCACAGAAGTAGGTGCTACGGTAACATCCAGCGAAGGAGAAGTAAGTGGTGCAGATGGTTTATTTAGCATCACAAGCGTTACCGCAGATGTTCCAGTAACCGTAACCGTTACTAGTGCAGATAACTGTGTAAGCACACAGACCTTCCAAGCACCAGATTGTAATTGTCCATCTTTAGCAGCTCCTTTGAGCAATGGCGATGTATCCATCTGTACAGGCGTGGAAATTCCTGCTTTAAGTGTAAGCGATGCAGGACTCGATGCTGACGCAGAAATTCGTTGGTATGCCAGCGCGAATAGCAATACGGTATTGGCAACAGGATCAAGCTTCATGCCAACAGCGGCAGGTACTTATTTCGCAGAAATATTTAATACAACAACAGGCTGTACAAGTACACGCGAATCCGTGACTTTAAGCCTATTGGACGAATTGACAGCTACTATTTCAGGCGCGACGGAAGTCTGCGAAGGCGTAACAACCAGCTTAAGCGTAACACTTGATGGCAGCACAGCAACCTCCTTCCAATGGACGGGCGACATTACTGCCGATACTCAAACTATTGAAGTAGGAGCAGGTACATATACTGTAATGGTAAGCGATGCCAACGGTTGTAGCGCAGAGGCAAGCATTGTAGTAGAAGGCATAGAGGCAATCGCTGTAGAAATTAGTGGCGATCTAATGATTTGTGCGGGCGAGACAACGGTTCTGACGGCTGCTAATGGTGATACCTTCACTTGGGGCGATGGTTCTACAGGTACTTCCATTGAAGTAGGGGCAGGTACATATACTGTAACTGCGATGGATGCCAACGGCTGCTCAGGTGAAACAAGTGTTACAGTAGAAGAAATAGACGCGCCAAGCCTCGACTTAGTAGGAGCTTTAGCATGTTCAGGTGATTTGACATCTTATAGTATGGAAATACTTACAGAAGATGGCAATGACGTAACGGCTTCCGAAGGTACAGTAAGTGTAAATGCAGGCGTAGCGAGCGTAACAGGCATTCCTGCGGATACGCCAGTCACCATAACGATTACGAATGCAACAGGCTGTGTAACAGAACAAGTAATTGAAGCACCGGATTGTAATTGCCCACCAGTCTCTGCGCCTATGAGTGGCGGCGATGTGGTATTGTGTGCAGGCGATGAAATTACAGCCCTTACCGTAAGTGATGCAGGCTTGGATGCGGATTCAGAAATTCGCTGGTATGCAAGTTCAGCAGATGATGCAGTTTTAGCGACGGGCGCAAGCTTCACACCGACAATGGCAGGGGAATACTTCGCAGAAATATTCAATACTGCTACTGGCTGTGCAAGTACACGTCAAGCTGTAACACTAACGATTCGAGATGAGCTAGTAGCTACAATTAATGGACCAAGCGAAATCTGCGACAATCCAGATATTCTAGCAGAATTGACTGTAGATATACAAGGTGGCACGGCAGCTACTTACCAATGGTCAGCTAGTGCAAATGAGGTAACTACTGAAACGGTAGTAGTAGGAGCAGGCGACTATGCAGTAACGATAACCGATATGAATGGCTGTACGGCAGAAGCAAGCATTACGATTAATGCTTTAGAATTAGTGCCAGTAGAAATTGAGGGAATAGCACAAATCTGTCCGGGCGCAACAACTACACTAACGGCTACAAATGGAGATAGCTTCACTTGGAGTGATGGCTCTACAAGCAATACTATTGAAGTAGGAGCAGGTACATACATCGTAGATGCCTTCGATACCAATGGCTGCCCAAGCACAGCAAGTATTACGGTAGAAGAGCAAGCAACACCAAGTCTTGATTTAGCAACTTCAGCAGCTTGTTCAGACGACTTGACATCTTATAGCTTAGAAATATTAACAGAAGATGGTAACGACGCAACGGCTACCGAAGGTACAGTAAATATCAATGCAGGCGTAGTGAGTATCACAGGCATAGCAGCAGATACGCCAGTAACAGTAACGATTACGAATGCTGCAGGCTGTATCAGCGAGCAAACATTTGACGCACCAGACTGTAACTGTCCAGACTTGGCACTTCCAGTAGGCAGCGGTGATGTAGAAATATGTGCAGGCGATGAAATACCAGCATTGACAGCTACAAGTGAGGGCTTAGATGAAACGCGCGAATTGCGTTGGTTCGATGCAGATATTGACGGGTCGCAACTTGGTTCTGGTACTGAATTTACGCCAACTATGGCGGGTACATATTTTGTAGAATTATTCGATCCAAGTAGTGGATGTAATTCAGCGCGTATTCCTGTTACATTGACGGTAAATGATTTACCAACGGCTATGATAGATGGCGCAGCCGAAATTTGCCCAGGTACTACTAGCACCCTTACAGCAAGCGGCGGCGATAGCTACGCTTGGACAAGCGGAGACATGACGGCAAGCATTGAAGCACCAGCAGGCGATTATACCGTAATCGTGACGGATGCGAATGGTTGTCAAGCACAAACCGACTTTAGCGTTACTGAAACAACAGTAGCAGAAGCTATGATTACAGGCGACTTGGGTGTATGCGCAGATGCAACAACCACGCTTACGGCAAGCGCAGGTGCAAGCTTCCAATGGGATAATGGCGAAACAACTGAAAATATCGAAGTAGGCGTAGGTACATACAGCGTAATCGTAACCGATGCGAATGGCTGTGAAAGTACAGCTATGGTAGAAGTGACAGAAAACGTACCACCAAACTTCTCTATCGTACAGCAAGCAGATTGCTCTGATGATTTATTAAGCTACAGCATTCAGCTACAAACGGCAACTACCAATACGCTGACCAGCAATACGGGTACACTAGATGACCTCGGTGGCGGACTTTGGAGTATTAGCCAAGTAGATGTAAGTGGCGGTGTAATCATTACGATTGAAGATGGTCTTACAGGCTGTACTACAGATGTTCCATTCGAAGCACCGAATTGTGATTGTGAAACCTTCGCAGCACCTACTAGCGACGGCGATATGACTATCTGTATGGGCGACGCGATTCCTAGCTTAAGTGTAAGCGATGTAGATGAGACTTTAGCTGTCAATTGGTACGATGCACCAACAGGCGGCAACCTAGTAGGCACAGGCGCAAGCTTCACACCAACTATGGGTGGTACATACTACGCAGAAGCCGTAGATACCGATTCAGGTTGTACAAGTCTACGTACCGAAGTGACACTTACGATGAACGCGCTTCCTGATGCAGCCATTGCAGCCTCTGCGGATGGCGCGTGTGGTAATGATACCGTAACGCTTACAGCAAGCGGCGGTGATAACTTCGCATGGACATCAAGCGAAACGACTGCGGCTATTGATGTAGTGCCAGGCTCATATACGGTAACAGTAACAGATGCTAACGGCTGTGCAAATACCGCAGTATTCACCGTAGCTAGTTTCCCAACACCAACGGTGACGACGGATGCAGATGCCTTCATCTGTGGTTCAGAGTTCTCACTAGTGACAGCAGACGGTGGTGATACCTACCAATGGAGTACAGGCGAAACATCGCCAACAGTACAACTAGGCGCAGGTACGTATAGCGTGACTGCAAGTAATGCAGAAGGCTGTACGGACATGATAGAATTCACTATAAATACAGCCATAGAAGCAACAGCAGACTTAGGCGATAATCAAGTACTTTGTGATAATGAAACGATTGCCTTAAGCCCTGGTAGCTTCCCTGATGGTGCAGTAACTTATGAGTGGAGCAATGGCGCGACTTCGCCTACACTCAATGTAAGTCAAAGCGGACAATACGCAGTAACAGTAACAGATATTTGCGATAATCAAGCAACATCGAATGTAACTATCGAGAGCATTGCACCACTTGATGAGGACTTGCTAGAAGCAGCTCTTGGACAAGATACCACGCTTTGTGTAGGACAAGTAGCCTTCGACTTAGGCGAATTGGATTTCAGCAATGCAGGAACGGTAGACTTCCGTTGGCAAGATGGGTCGAACAAAGACCGTATCATAGCTACTGAAGAAGGCACTTATAGTGTAATGGTATCGAATGAGTGTGAAGATGCAGTGGCAGAAGTAGAAGTAGCTGCTTGTGATGAGTGCAGCTTCTATATGCCAAATGCGTTCTCACCAAACGGCGATATTACGAACGATGAATTTAGAATATTTACGAATTGTGAAATTGAAAACTTCCAACTACGCGTCTTCGACCGTTGGGGGGGAATCGTCTTTGAAACACAAGACATCAACGAAGGTTGGAATGGCTTATTCAGAGATGAAGATCCTGTGACTGATGCTTTCGTTTGGACAATTTCATATGACAAGCCTGATCGCTATGGTGTCATGCGAAACCATACTGAATCGGGTGAGATAACGATACATAAGTAAGAATACTAAGAAAAGGCAGCGTAAAGGCTGCCTTTTCTGTTTTAGGCAATTGAATAACGAAATGCAGCTCTTTTGAAATGCCCCCTATATTTATTAATCTATCGTTCCTTTACAATGTCTTCGCCAAAATGAAAATGGATAATTGAAAATCATTGAAACATCAAATGTGTAATTCATTATTAACGAGTGTTTTACAAAGTGATTATTTTGCTAATTTTCAATTTTTAATTATCCATTTTCATTTTGGCGAACATATTATCCTTTATTTAGTATAGTTTTTAATCATATTCACCAAACAATTCATTAAACGCTCCAAGCCCACTTCTACGCTTCCATCTTTTTCGGCACTTACTTCCGTGAGGGAAGGCAAATGAGTAGCAAAAAATAAGTGATTATTCCCCATTTGTAAGAGCGTATTTGCAAAAGCTACAGGATAAGGAAAGTCAGGGTTTACAGCTTGTATAATAGCTGCTATTTTTCTATTCAGAGCTTTATAAATAGCAAAAAAGCCTTTCTCATTTTCTTCATCTACTTGTTTCACGTGTAGTGCTTTTGAACCTTCTGTGATAACGATGCGATGCAGCGCGTCACGCTCAATATACTCCGCAGGGGTACTTAGGCGAATCGTATCTACAATGGTTTTCACTACAATACGTAATCGGCGTTCAGGGTCTTCCACATTCATAGCATTGAAATCAATACGAAAGCGCATCCACTCCCAATAGTAGGTCAGTAGGTAAAGCAACAACAGATTTTTATTCTTAAAATATCTATAGATGGAGGCTTCTGTGGAATCCATACGCTGCGCGAGTTTCTTGAAGGTAAACTCTTCAATACCTAATTCATCAATCAAGATGATGCCATACTTGATGATTTTTTTACCAATTTTTGTGTCTTGTGGGTCACGAATGTATACCCCTGATTTTACATTGATTCGAACTGCTACTGACATAATTCAGCTTCTAAAGCAGCCATAGCCCGACAAACTAGGCTATGGCTAATGTTACTAAATCAATGCAAAGGTAATGTTTTATTTAAAATAGCTTTACTATCAATAAAATTAGTCGACACAAAAATATCGTAATTTTTCTTCCGCACGCTCGTAGCCTAATTGCTTACTCTTCGTCAAATCCATACATGCTTCCGTATTATCATAAACTAAAAATCGTGCTAAACCTCTATTATAATAAGCTTCCGCAAAATTTCGGTCTTGAAAAATAGCTCTAGTATAATCGTCAATTGCCTTATTATAGTTACCGAAAAGGAAATGTAGATTTCCTCTATTCTTATACAGCAATCCATTTCGTGGCTGTTCTTCTATTACCTTATCAAGGTCAGCAAGTGCGCCATTGAAATCGCCGAGCATTTTACGCGTCAATCCTCTATTTAGATAAGCTTCCAAATAGTATTCACCGCGCATATCAATTACTTTATTGTAATCTTCTAATGCGCCCTCCTTATCACCAAGCGATTTTTTTACCAATGCACGATCAAAGTAAGCTTTCGTTAAGTCTGCTTGTAGCTCTATTGCTCTATCTAAGAAACGTTTTGCTTGTTCAAGTTGTCCTTGTGCGCGTTTCACGAGGCTTAGATTATACCAAGCGATAGCGAAGTCAGGTTCAAAACCTACAGATTTAGAAAGTGCTGCTTCTGCTTCCGCATATTTTTCCTGCTTATATAGTACTACACCTTTTAAATCGTAGGCAATTGCCGACTCAGGATAGAGACTTATAAGAGAATACAGCAGACTCAAAGCATCTTCCAGACGATTCTCCTCTATTTCAATGAGTACTTCATTGACGAGTTCTAACTCCATATTATCATTGCGTTCCTCTGCTGCCGCTACATCAAGTACATCATAATAGTATATGGTACGCTTAGCAAAATCTAGTTCTCCTAGCGCGTTTTCAGGCTGATAAGCAAGCACCCGCAACGGACTGTTGGCACCATTATAACCGTATAAATCCGCAGCATAGGGATTGAGACGGTTAGCCATCACAACATCTTGTGCCGCTTCTGTTTCCATGCCAAGTAAGTGCTTGAAATTGGCACGCTGCAATAGCGTGTGTGGCGACTGTGGATTACTTTCCACAGCACTTTGCAGTGCGAAAAAAGTTGCTTCTATATTACCTAGCCGATAATGTATATCTGCCTGACGTAGAAAACGCTCATTATCTCGACCTAGACTTTCAGTACTATAGTTTCTTCCTGTCCAAGGAGTACCAACTTGTATTTGTGCAGGAAGTAGATAGACCATACTTAGACATATTAAAACCGCTTGTAGTGCTTTCATAATTAATTAACTTTTGTGTGTAAAGGATGATTTTATTGTTCGTTCATTTTACCCCCTAACGTTCAAAAGCAGTTTTCGGTTTGTTTTATTATTGTAAAAGATAGTAAAACTATTATTTTTTTTGGTTAAAATATTTTTTTTGATATTTTTATTAATATTTAGTGAACCAATATTAAAGAGTAGTGTTTAGTATACAAAAGATAGTAAAACTATTATTTATGTAAGTTCAAAAATTATTTGATATGAATGCTACTCATTTTGCACACGAATTCAATACGCTCTCTCAATATTTGAGAGCTTTTGCTTATAAATTGACACGCGATGCAAGTGCTGCGGATGACCTTTTTCAGGATACTGCGTTCTTAGCATTCAAGAATCAGCACAAATTTCAATCCGATACTAACCTGAAAGCTTGGCTCAGTACTATTATGAAAAATGCGTTTATCAATGGTTTCAGAAAACGACAGCGCAGAGGACAAGTATTGGATGATAGTACAGAATATTTCCGCCTGAACTCTAATGGAAATGCTATTAGTAATGAAGGCGAAGCGCAGGTACATTATCAAGATTTATTTGCATTGGTAGAAATGCTTAATGATAATTTGAAGCAGCCTTTCTTAATGGCTTATCGGGGCTATAAATACGAAGAAATTAGTCAAGAATTGGACATCCCGCTTGGTACAATAAAGAGTCGTGTATTTGCTGCACGAAAGTTTCTGAAGACACAAATTGAGCAGCGTTATGCAGTAATTTAGAGCAAAATCCATAGACTATGAACAATCTAATAATAAATATAAAGGTACATGAGGGACTATACTTAATAGACCCTCAGACAACAAAATTGGGTAGACGTATTATAGAGCATAGCGTGCGTATGATTGATGAGATGGGTATGGAGTGCTTCACCTTCGGGAAATTATCAAAGGAAATCAACTCGGCAGAACCGTCTATCTATCGCTATTTCGAGAACAAGCATCAACTCTTTGTTTATTTGCTCAATTGGTATTGGGAGTGGGTGGCAGCACGTATTAATTTGAATACCATGAACATAGAAAGTGCAGCGAAACGCTTAAAAATTGTGTTAGATGTCATTGCAGATTCAGCAAAAAAGAATTCTTCTATCGAATTTGTAGATGAAGAAGCACTACACCGCATTGTAGTGCAGGAAGGCGCAAAGGCATATCATCACAAAAAAGTAGATGCGAATAATAAGGAAGGTTTTTTTCTAGCCTATAAACAATTATGCGAAAAGATTGCGGACTTGGTTTTGGAGATAAATCCAAATTTTCCATATCCACGTTCCTTAGCAAGCACACTGGTAGAAACGGCTAATAATAATCTGTATTTCGCGCAACACTTACCACGTCTTACTGACGTAAAAGATGAAGAAAACAGACTTTCGCAAAGTGTGAAAGATTTACTAGAGTATTTCTGTTTCGGCATCATTTACGCTTACGACTTTACAAAAAATGGAAAGCATGAAAAAACGTTATTGAGTTTACAAAATTAAAGCAATTCAAAAAGAACAAACACACTATTTTCTTAACCAAATTAAATGAAATCACTATGATGAAGTCAAGAATTTTGAGATGGGGATTTTTACTCTTAGCCGTATGCTTTTTGAGCAGTTGTGTCACTATCCGTCAGGGTGAAGTAGGAGTCAAAAGAACACTTGGGAAATATGCAGACCGCCCCTATACAGATGGCTTGAAAGTTTACAATCCACTTGTATCTCGTGTTATAAAAGTCTCTACACAAACAGAGAATTTAGAAGTAGGCTTAAATATTCCTTCTAAAGAAGGTTTGAACATCGTATCGGAAGTATCTATTCTGTACAATGTAGTGGGAAAAGATGCTCCTGAAATTTTACGGAATATCGGCCCCGATTATGAGCGCAATATCATTTTACCTGTCTTCCGTTCGGCAGTAGCAGATGTCACTTCGCGCTTTTATGCGAAAGATATGCACACAGGCGAACGTGCTACTATTGAGAAAGCGATACGCGACCAAATGATGACACACCTAGATGGCAAAGGCATAGAAGTGGAAGCCGTTTTACTGAAAAGTATTCAAATGCCAAAGAGTTTGGCACGAGCTATTGAAGACAAGCTAGAAGCAGAACAAGAGGCACAACGCATGGAGTTTGTGCTGCAACAAGCAAAGCAGGAAGCACAACAGAAGCGTATAGAAGCAGAAGGTGTGCGTGATGCACAGCTCATCATCGCGGAAGGCTTAGACCCAGCGATACTACAATTCAAGTCTATTGAAGCCTTCATGGAACTATCAAAGTCACCGAATGCAAAAATTATTGTAACCGATGGTGATTTACCCATGATTATGGATTCGGAATTAGGTGTAGGAGCAGCGAACAGAAGCGTAAAAAATCGGAGTGGTTTCCAATTTGGAAGCCTTGATAAATAGTCTTTTTTGTGATTAAATCTAGTGTTTTTAAACAGTAATTGAAGCGTACTTGTATAAGGGAGGCAAGTTACTTAAGCCTTGCCTCCCGTTTAAAAAAAAACTATGAACATCAGGATTCAAAATCAAGCGGATTTATCAAAAAAGTACGTTCGCTTCACGAAATGGAAAGTGCGAAGCTTGGCATCAAAATTCAAGCACTTGCTTTACGCTGAAGTCTTTCTACGCACAGAAGGTAATGCGCCCAAAGTCTATCAAGTGCATCTGCGCTTAGGCATCGCGGGCGACGATATTATTATCAAAAATCAGTCGGACAATATAGGCGAACTCTTCCGCGAGACTTATAAAGATGCACATCGTTATTTAGCAAAAACAAAAGAACTCATACACGCATGAAAAAGTCCGTTATCCAAGTCATTCTCATAGAAGCCGACCAAGAACAGGTGATGCTAAAGTTGCCTTTCCTAGATGTACCTGTGCAGATGAATCGGAACTTCTTTCAGCGTCGTTTACGGAATGGCTACTATAAAATTTTGAATAAATCGCGCCGTTTTGATAAACAATTCGCGCCTTATTACGCTAACTAGTATGAAGTATTACAGTCGCAAACTCATTCGCCCAAGCGATTTAAACGCTAATGACACACTCTTTGGTGGTAGCTTATTGAAGTGGATAGATGAAGAAGCAGGCATTTACGCCATGAGCAAATTAGATAGCCAAAAAGTGGTGACTAAATATATGTCCGAAATTGATTTTGTAAGCTCTGCCAAGCAAGGCGATATTATTGAAATTGGGCTAAAGTTTTTGGATGTAGGACGGACTTCTATCAGTTTTCGCTGTGAAGTGCGAAATCTAGTTACAAAGAAGACGATTATCCGTATCGAACGGATTGTATTCGTGAAAGTGGATGAAAAAGAGCGTCCTACACCGCACTTTAAGACAAAACAACACCTTATAGATACAGCAACGATTAAATTATGAAAGCAACCCGACGCTTCTTTCGATTACTGGAACTTGACCGCAAGGATATAAGCTATATCTATGTCTACGCGCTTTTTGCAGGACTCATTACGCTTTCGTTACCATTGGGTACACAAGCAATTATCAGTCTACTAGTAGGTGGTCAAACATCATCTTCGCTTTATCTATTGGTAGGTGTAATTACCATTGCAACAGCACTCAATGGCATCCTGAAAGTGATGCAACTTACCGTGACAGAAACCTTGCAGCGACGCATTTTCACGCGCTCGGCTTTTGAATTTGCTTGGCGTATTCCGCGCTTACGCCTAGAAGCCCTATCAGAAATATATCCGCCCGAACTTATCAATCGCTTTTTTGATACTTTGACTATCCAAAAAGGAATTCCAAAGATTTTAATTGATTTTTCTTCTGCCGTTTTGCAGATTATTTTCGGGCTGATATTGCTATCGCTTTACCATCCATTTTTCGTGTTTTTTAGTGCCTTATTGATACTTATTTTAGTACTTATTTTCTGGATAACTGGCCCGCAGGGACTCAAAACAAGCCTCAAAGAAAGTAAATATAAATACCAAGTCGCGCATTGGCTCGAAGAGTTAGGACGCGCTATGAATATATTCAAACTATCGGGTAGCTGTGGTTTGCCGATGCAGCGTACCAACGACTTAACGACCAATTATCTAGGCGCGAGAAAGTCACACTTCCGAATTTTGATGCTGCAATATGGTAGTATTGTACTATTCAAAACTATCGTGACGGCAGGGCTGCTTCTACTAGGCAGTTTATTAGTAATTCAAAATCAAATTAGCATCGGGCAGTTTGTAGCGGCTGAAATCGTGGTGATTTTGATTTTAGGCTCTGCCGAAAAGCTCATCCTCACCATGGAAACCATTTATGATGTACTGACAGGCTTAGAAAAAATAGGCTATCTCACCGATTTACCCCTTGAAAAAAGCGAAGGCGTTGGCTTTGAAGAAATTTGCGAAACAGGCGATGGTATTGGCATAGAAATAGATGGACTGAGCTTTCAATATGCAGATGCCCAAAAGCGAACCCTCGACGATATTGATTTGAATATCAAAAAAGGAGAACGCATCTGTGTAGCAGGTTATAATGGTTCTGGCAAATCCACTCTGGCTCAGTTAGTAGCAGGGCTTTATACCCAATTCGATGGCATGATTACCTATAACGGCGTACCAGGGAGAAGCCTAAATATCGAAAGCCTGCGCGAACATATTGGTAGTCTTGGCACACAAGATTCACTATTCAATGCCTCTATTTTGGAGAACATTACGCTTGGTGAAGATATAGGATTCAAGCGTGTGGTGGAAATAGCACGAGAGATTGACTTACACTATTATATCAATCATTTGCCGAATGGTTATGAGTCAGAACTACTTGCAGGCGGCTTGAATGTACCACGCAGCGTACGTGCGAAAATTATCTTAGCGCGAGCTATTATTGCCAATCCAAGCTTGCTGGTGATTGACCATTTCATACCACGCATTGAGCAACAAGAAAAACAACATATCATTGATTTCCTGACAGGAAATACGAAACGATGGACACTAGTTGCAGTCTCTAGCAATCCAGATTTAGCGCGCAAATGCGATCGTGTAATTTTACTAAAAGAAGGAAAAATTATTGCCGAAGGTCATTTCGATGCTTTGCAATCGAATCCTTATGTGCAAGATGTATTCAAACTAACTAACAGTAAGACTGCTGATGCAGTCATGTAGCAATAGGATGTTTGTGAGGGGAGAGTGTTTACATGCCTTACTCTCCCTTTTTATTGCTTGTATTAAGTACAAGGTATCAAGTAAAAAAATCTGATACCTAATACATCAAATAAGATGCTAAACATATCCACCAACTCTATACCAAATAAGCAGCAGATAGAAAAAAACTACTCTGCTTTTCAAGTGACGCAATTATCGCGGGCCAATCGTATGCTTACCGTTTGGATAAGTGCTACGCTGCTCATTTGTTTCTTGATTTTACTAATGCCCTGGACGCAAAATATCCAAATGAAAGGCAAAGTAACCACCCTTTTACCTGAACAACGCCCACAGACGGTAAACTCTGCCATTGCAGGCCGCATCGAAAAGTGGTATGTACGCGAAGGCGACTTAGTAGAAGCAGGTGATACCATTGTTTTTCTTTCGGAGGTGAAATCAGAATATTTCGACCCACAGCTCGTGGAACGTACAGCGAATCAAGTAGATGCAAAAGAAGCAGCTATCCAAAATTATGAGCAGAAAGCAGGGGCTTTAAATGCTCAAATCACAGCGATGCGCCAAGAGTTGGCATTGAAAAAACAACAGATAGAACGAAAAATTCGCCAATCTGAATTAAAGCAGCAAAGCAATGCGGCAGCAGTGGAACAAGCCAAAGCTGATTATGAGGTTGCGGACTATCAACTTCGTCGAACGGACACGCTTTTCCAAAAAGGGATTAAGTCCTTGAGTGATTTGGAGGGAAAACGACTAAAAGTACAGGAAACACGTGCCAAACTGGTATCAGCAGAAAACAAACTACAAGAAAGTGAGAATGAAGTCCGCATTGCCAAGCTGCAATTCAACGCTATTGATAATGAATATGCGAACAAAATCGCAAAGGTATCATCCGACAGGTTCAGCACGCTCTCTGCACGTTACGATGCAGAGGGTAGCCTGAACAAGCTTCGCAATGAGCATGAAAATTATAGCCGTCGCAATACGATGTATTATGTGACTGCTCCGCAAGCAGGCTACATCACCAAAGCGGTGAAAGAAGGTGTAGGAGAAATATTAAAAGAGGGTGACAAAGTAGTAACGATAGTGCCTAAAACATACGATTTGGCAGTAGAGTTATACGTACGCCCAATGGATTTGCCCCTCATGAAGCCAGGGCAAGAAGTGCGCTTTATCTTCGATGGGTGGCCAGCTTTCATTTTTTCGGGTTGGCCTGATGTCTCTTTTGGAACGTATAGTGGCAACATTGTTGCCATTGATAATATTCCAAATGAAAAATCGAATTATCGAATTTTAGTTGAAGCAGATGAATCAGAAAAGCCTTGGCCCGATTTGTTGCGCGTAGGTTCAGGGGCAGAAGGTATTGCACTTTTGAATACCGTACCTGCTTGGTATGAACTTTGGCGACAACTCAATGGCTTCCCTGCTGATTTTTATGAAGAAACTGCCGAAGAAAAGAAAGATGACAAATTTAAAGCACCTGTAAAAGCTGTTGTGAAGTAACGGCAGACGGTAGACGGGTAGCTGTCTTCGACATCCTTGAAGGTAAACGGTTCTAAAAAACGAAAGTTTGCCAAATTAATTGACAATGAGATTCCTGAACATATTAGTTATTTTTATACTTCTCAGCCTTAACCTACATGGGCAGAACGCGGCAGATACGAGCCGCGTTTTCCCTTTGGATAGCTTCCTGACGTGGGTGCGTGCCTATCATCCTGTGATGCAGCAAGTCGCGCTTCTAGATGCAAATACGGCAGCAGAGCAGATGAAAGCAAAGGGTGGTTTTGACCCCAAATTGTATGGCGACTATGAGCATAAATCATTTACTGAAAAAAACTATTTCCGCATTGGGGAAGCAGGGCTGAAAGTACCGACTTGGTTCGGAGCAGATGTAAAGCTCGCATATACTTGGTCGGATGGTATTTTTCTGAATCCTGAAAACAATCTACCAACAGCAGGGCAAGCTGTAGCAGGGGTAGAAATGCCTTTGCTACGTGGTTTGCTATTCGATGCACGCCGCGCACAAGTGCAGCAAGCACAACTCATACGCGATGCCAACGCTGCCGAAGCTCGACAACTCACGAACGACTTGCTCATTAGTGCTATTGAAAGTTACTGGAATTGGGCATATGCTTATCAAGTAGTGCAGGTGTATGAAAATTCACTCGATTTGGCGAGTACCCGCTTTGAGATTATTCGGCAAAGCTTTTTGCAAGGCGATAAACCCGCTATTGATACGCTTGAATCCCTGATTCAAGTCGAAAATCGAGAAATTTTACTCAATCAAGCCCTAGTGGAATACGAAAATGCACGTTTGGAACTCTCTAATTTTCTGTGGTATGATGATTTAGTGCCATTAGAATTAGGCAAATCGCGTCGCCCAGAAGCCGCGCTTATCGTAGTTTTACAAAATCCTTTAGGCAATGATTGGCTTGTCAATCATCCAAGCCTGCAAGCCATAGATGTGAAGCGGCAATCCCTCGACATCAAAGAGCGACTAAAGCGCGAAAATCTAAAACCACAACTCAATTTCGCTTTCAATTTCCTATCGGATGGTGCAGATTTCACGCCTGCCTCCAACGATTTTAGTGCCTTTCTGAATGAAAATTATAAATGGGGCGTGAACTTTAATTATCCACTTTTCACCCGCAAAGAACGCGCAAGTTTGCAGTTGGTACGCTTAGAGCAATTGGAGAATTCTTACAAATTCAGCCAAAAACGCCTAGCATTGCAAAATAAAGCGGCTGCCATATTGCAACAACTAGAGCAGACCCGCACACAACTTGCCACGCAGCGCACTATCAATACGCGCTATGAGCAATTATTAGAAGCCGAAAACATCAAATTTCGGATTGGAGAAAGCTCTATTTTCCTACTCAATAGTCGGGAGCAAAAATTGATTGATGCCCAATTGAAGTTGCAAAAACTAGAAATAAAAGTGCAGCAACTATTCGCTAAATTAGAGTGGGCAGCAGGACAATTAAAATAGATTATTGGTATTCCACCATCTTCAATAACATCCTATTTTAAATTTTGCGCCTCTATTGCAGCAATGCCAACCATATCCACAATTTGGCGCACACTTGCTCTCAATTGTAAAACGTGAACGGGCTTGTTCATGCCTAATAATACTGGTCCAATAGTCTCCATATTGGCCACCGTATTCAATAAATTATAGGCAATATTCGCAGAAGATAAATTTGGAAAAATAAGAATATTAGCCCGTTCTCCAGCAAGTTTAGAAAACGGATACAACTGTTCTAAATCTTCTTTATTCAAGGCGAGATGTGCTTGCATTTCGCCATCTGCTACCCAGTCAGGATGTTTTTTATGTAAAATTTTGGTGGCTGCTCGCATTAATCTTGCAGAATCACCATTAGGGACAGAACCAAAGTTAGAGTAAGTTAGAAAAGCGATTTTAGGCTGTATATTGAATCCTTTTACTCGCTGTGCCACCAACTCTGCAATATTCGCTACATCTTCGGCAGTCAAATGATGATTCACGGTCGTATCAGCTAGGAATAATGGCCCAGTTTTCGTAGTCAGAATGTGCATACTAGCTACTTTGCTGACATCTTCCCTTGCGCCTATTACTTGTAGAGTAGGCTTCAGAACGTCTGGAAAGCGTTTGGATAAACCACTAATCACGGCATCCGCATCGCCCAATTCCACCATCAAAGGCGCGTAATATCTACGAGATTTAACGAGTGCTTTCGCTTCCCGCTGCGTAATTCCTTTGCGAAGTCGTTTCTGATAAATGGCATTATAATAGGACTCCAAACGTTCTTCTTCATAAGCATTGGCAGGCAATTTAGGATCAATGATGGGGATGTCGGGTAAATTGATATTATTAACCTCAATCAATCGCTTTATGGTCTCCACATTCCCAAGCAGCACAGGATGCGCAATTTCCTCCTCCCATACAATCTGAGCTGCCTTGAGTACCGACAATTCTTCGCCATCCGCAAAAACCACTTTTTTAATATCTTGCTTGGCTTTGGTTTCTATGACTTTTGAAAGGGTATTATCATTTCCAAGCCGATTCATGAGTTCTAGCTCGTATGCCTCCCAATCTTGGATGGCTTGCTGTGCTACTCCAGTAGTCATTGCTGCCTTCGCTACTGCTGGCGCAACGGTGGCTATCAATCTAGGATCTACGGGTTTTGGAATGATATAATCTTTGCCAAATTTTAGATTCGCATTATTGTAAGCCATATTTACGATGTCGGGTACTGACTTTTTTGCCAAATCTGCAATGGCATGTACTGCACCAATTTTCATGGCTTCATTTATCTCACTAGCCCGCACATCCAATGCCCCTCTGAAAATAAATGGGAAACCCAATACATTATTCACTTGGTTGGGGTAGTCGGAGCGTCCTGTTGCCATGATACAGTCTGGTCGAGCTGCTTTCGCCAATTCATAACTAATTTCGGGCGTTGGGTTTGCCATTGCAAAAATAATCGGTTCGGCTGCCATTCCTTTAATCATATCTCCGTCCAAGATATTCCCTTTTGACAAGCCAATAAAGACATCTGCTCCTTCCAGAATTGCTGTTAGCGAAGTATCAGCAGCAACCGTATTATTTACGAATTCTGGTTTTTTACCATTTAAATTGGTTCTATCACCATGTATCAAGCCTTTGCTATCATACATGTAGATGTTTTCTTTCTTAGCTCCTAGTGAAAGGTAAATTTTGGTGCAAGAAATAGCAGAAGCACCAGCCCCATTCACCACTATTTTAATGTCACTAATATCCTTACCCACTATTTCTAATGCATTCAACAAAGCCGCACCACTAATGATAGCTGTACCATGTTGGTCATCGTGCATGACAGGGATATTCAATTCTTCTTTTAATCGTTCCTCAATTTCAAAGCAATAAGGAGCTGAAATATCTTCCAGATTCACCCCACCAAAAGTCGGTTCCAGTATCTTAACCGTACGAATAAATTCATCTACATCTTTAGTGTCCAACTCTAAGTCAAAGCAATCTATATCAGCATAGATTTTAAACAATAAACCTTTCCCCTCCATTACTGGTTTGCTGGCTACTGCTCCTATATCCCCCAAACCTAAAACAGCAGTTCCATTGCTAATTACTGCAACAAGATTGCCTTTAGCCGTATACTTGTAAGCTGCGTCCGCATCCGCTTGAATGGCAAGACAAGGTTCCGCAACACCAGGAGAATAGGCTAAGGATAAGTCGCGCTGATTGGCAGTCGCTTTTGATGGGATTACTTCTATTTTGCCAGGCCGCCCTTCCGAGTGATAAATCAAGGCTTCCTCTTTCTGTATCTTCTTTGACATTTCTTTATTTTTTAAACTGGAAGAAAACGCTCAAAACGAATATACAAACTTTGATGTATTTCATCTACTGTAAACATAATTCTGTTGAATATCCATAGCCTTTACCTATTTTAAGTCTGGAATGTTGTTCTTGCTAAACAACCGTTTAAAAAAACTTCAACATTATGTACTAAGCTTATTTTGCTTTATGATAAAATATTATGATATTTGCTCTATATATCTATTTGTATTTTTGTGATACAAATACAATCAAAGTAATATATGTTCATGGGATTATAATTTGTTAATAGTAGGTCGTATCACATTAGTTTGTGGTACGACTTTTTGGAAAAAATCCTAAGTGAACAATAGCGTAAAGCATGAAGATTAATACACACTAGCAAACATGCAATTACCTCCACGCAGCTTACAGAACACACATTTCCACCAAACTTGTTAGTGTATTCTCTTCTTCTAACAACAAATAATACTTGTAATAAGATGGGATGCTCAATATGAGCATGGCTATCCTGTTGTATGTGTGCAATGGGATAATGGCTAACTAGAAAAGTGTCTTTTCTTTAAAGACCTCTAGCATTGGCATATTGTCAATATATATATATATATATGGTACATAACATAGGTGTATGTACATATAGCAAGTATTATTTAACGGATAAATTTATCCCTCTATGGACAGCAAATCATACCCAAGTCCGACACTACTAAAATGTAGTGTTGTTATGTTCTTGCTTTTCGTCGGTATGAGTTTTAGCTTATCAGCCCAGGAGTTGCACGTCACGTTCGATGTGGTGCAGCCTTCTTGTGGTGCGAATAACGATGGCTCTGCAAAAGCGATTGCAAGCGGTGGTACAGCCCCCTATTCCTATAAGTGGAATACAGGAGCTACTACCCAAAGTATTTATAACTTAAATGCGGGAAGGTATACCGTCACAGTAACAGATTGGTATTCCAGAAAAGCGATTAAAAGCATTAATCTTTCTGAACCTATTACACTTTCGTGCAACATTGACATTGTAGAAGAATGTAGCAATGCCACCTTTACTGCAACAGCAGGAAATGGCGTTGGACCTTATAGCTATGATTGGAGCAATGGAGCAAGTGGCAGTGTAATAACAGTGACAAATTCAGGTATTTATTGCTTGACTATTACAGATGCAAACGGATGTAAAGACGAAAAATGTAGAGAAGTCACTCTAAGTGGTTTTTCTTTGACCACTTCCTCTACAGCAGTAGCCTGTAATGGCTACCAAGACGGTACAGCAAGTGCACACCCTAGTGGTGGTACTGGGCCTTATATCTACCAATGGAGTAATGGCGGAACAGGACAAACGATTACTGGTTTAGGTGCAGGAACGTATACTGTTACCGTTACAGATGCGACGGGCTGTTCAGCACATAATCAAGTTACGGTACAATCAGTAGGCACACTGAATGTAAATATTTCTGGTTTCAATCCAAGTTGTCAAGGAAGTACAGACGGTAAAGCTACTGCAAATGTAAGTGGTGGCACAGGCCCTTATACCTACCAATGGAGCAACGGACAGACTTCCAATATGGCGAATAATATTGGCGCTGGCACATATTATGTAACAGTAACAGATGCAAACGGATGTCAAAAAATAGTGAGCGTAAGCTTAGTGCATCAATCCAATATCACAGCAAGTGTAAGTGGTGGTGGCACTATATGTGCTGGCGGCAATAACGGAACACTTACGGCATCAGCAAATAGTGGCGTAGCACCTTATACCTATCGCTGGAACAATGGTGCTACTAGCAATGCGATCGGTGGATTAGGCACAGGCACATACACTGTAACCGTAACGGATGCTATAGGATGTACTACCACAGCAAGTGGCACCGTTACTGCTTCGCCAAGCATAAGTATCAACCTCAGCAAGCAAAATCCAGGTTGTAATGGTGGTTTAGGCAGCATTACAGCGAATGTAAGCGGTGGTACTGGTCCTTATACCTATTCATGGAATAATGGAGCAAGCAGTAACGCTATTGGCGGTTTAGGAACAGGCACATACACTGTAATAGTATATGATGCAAATGGTTGCTTTGCATCTGCTACAGAAACCATCTATGCACCATCAGCATTAACAAGTACCATTAGTGCAGGACATGTAGCATGTCATGGCGGTAATGCTGGAACAGCTTCTGTATCAGCAAGCGGCGGCACGCCTCCATATAGTTATCGCTGGAATAATGGGGCAACGAGTAATGCCATTGGTGGTCTAGCAGCAGGCACATATAGCGTGACTATTAGTGATGCCAATGGATGCACGACTACACAATCCGTTCAAGTAAATCAACCATCGGCTATCAATGTCAATATGTCGGCTACCACTTCTTGTGCAGGAGGTGCTACGGGTACAGCAAATGCAAATGCAAGTGGCGGTACAGGCAATTACCAATATCGTTGGAACAATGGAGCTACTAGTAATGCCATTGGTGGTTTAGCAGGTGGTACATATACCGTAACTGTTACAGATGGAAATGGCTGTACAGTAGTACGTTCGGTGGTGGTAGAACAAAATGCACCACTACAAATTGCAATTTCTAAGACCAATGAAGACTGTAATAATAATAATGGTACAGCAAATGCTAATGTAAGTGGCGGTACAGCACCTTACAGCTATCGCTGGAATAATGGTGGCACCAGCTACGCTATCGGTAGCCTAGGCGCAGGTACCTATACCGTAACCGTAAGCGACGCGCGCGGCTGTACAGCAGTACAATCTGTTAGTATTCAGAATATAGCTGGGCCAAATATTACTCGTATTGATAAGCGTGATGTGAGTTGTGCAGGCGCAAGTAATGGTCAATTGACCGTAGTGACAGCAGGCGGCTCTCAACCCTATACCTATCGCTGGAATAATGGTGGCACAAGCGCAACTATTGGCAATTTAAGTGCTGGTACATATACCGTAACTGTTTATGATTCAAGAGGTTGTTCTGATGTACAATCTATGACCGTAAATGCACCAAGTGAAGTGCAAATTTCACTTTCTAAAACGAATATAGCTTGTCATGGCGGTAGCACAGGCTCTGCAAGCGTAGCTGTAAGCGGAGGCAATGCACCTTATAGTTATCGTTGGAATAATTTCGCTACTAGCAATAGTATCGGCAATCTCGCAGCAGGTACCTATACCGTAACGGTAAGTGACGCAAACGGATGTACGAAAACAGCTTCGGTAGTAGTAGAGCAACCTTCGCCACTAAATATATCACTTTCTAAGCAAGATGCAACTTGTGGTAACAATAATGGAAGTATTACAGCAAGCGTAAGCGGTGGTAGCGGCGGATATAGCTATTCGTGGAATAACTTTGGCTCTAGTAATGCTATCGGTGGACTTGGAGCAGGCAACTACACATTAACAGTAACAGACTCGAATGGCTGTACGGCTATTCAGTCTATGACAATTAATAGCTCACCGAATCCTGATATTGTACGCATTGATAAGCGTGATGTAAGCTGCCCTGGTGCAAGTGACGGGCAATTGACAGCAGTAGTTCAAAGTGGAACTGCTCCTTATACCTACCGCTGGAACAATGGCGGCACAGGCGCGACTATCACAGGCTTGGGTGTAGGCACCTATACCGTAACCGTTTATGATGCAAATGGATGTACAGATGTGCAATCCATGACGATAAATGTACCAAGTGCATTAAACCTTACTTTATCTAAGACCGATGTAGCGTGTCATGGAGGCAGCACAGGTACAGCAAGCGTAGCAGTAAATGGTGGTACAGCACCTTATACCTACCGTTGGAATAATAACGCAACTAGCAATGCTATTGGTAGCCTTTCGGCAGGCACATATACCGTGACAGTTTATGATGCAAATGGCTGCTCAAGAACGGCTTCTGTGGCAGTAGGGCAAGCAGCACCATTAAATGTAAACTTAACAAAGCGCGACGAAAAGTGCGATCAAAATGATGGTACAGCAACAGCAAATGTAAGCGGCGGCACAGCACCTTACACCTATCGTTGGAGCAACTTTGGCGCAAGCAATTCTGTAGGCGGCTTAAATGCTGGCACTTACACTGTGACAGTTAGCGACGCAAATGGTTGTACAGCAGTACAATCTATTACTGTAAACAATCAAGCAGGGCCAAACATCACGACTATCAATCGCCGCGATATTAGCTGTGGCAATTCCAATGATGGACAATTGACGGCAGTAGTAGCAAATGGCACCACACCATACACCTATCGTTGGAACAACGGCGGCACGAGTGCCACTATTGGAGGCTTAGGAGCAGGTACATATACCGTAACGGTAAGCGATGCAAACGGATGTACAGCAGTACGTTCCATGACACTTACACGTCCTGGTACTATTGAAACACAAATTTCAAGTACGAATGTAGCATGTCATGGAGGCAATACTGGTTCTGCAACAGTAGCAGCAAGCGGTGGTACTGGCCCATATACATTCCGTTGGAATAATGGTGGTACTGGAACAACGATTTCTGGTCTAGCAGCAGGACAATACTCTGTAGTTGTAACAGATGCCAACGGTTGCTCTGTGACACGTAGCGTTGTCATTAGCCAGCCAGCCTCACTTAATTTAGTAAATACAAGAACAAATACCACTTGTGGAGAAAATAATGGCGTTGCCTCTGTAAGTGTAACGAATGGAGCAGCACCATATACGTATCGTTGGGATACTGGTGCAACAGGCGCAACCATCACAGGTCTTTCGCCACGTCGCTATCACGTTACAGTAACGGATGCAAATGGTTGTACAGCAACTGGTTCTTCACTAGTCAATATGACTTCCTTACCAATGGTATTGCGATTTGACATAGGTCAACCACTATGTCATAATGGCGCAAATGGTTCAGCTACAGCAGTTGTTGCAGGTGGGCGTACACCATATACCTACCGTTGGAATAATGGCGATACCGATCAATACAATGGAAATATTGGTGCTGGAACATATAGTGTAACTGTAACAGATGCAGATGGCTGTGTGATTACAGATCAAGTAACTGTTGGACAAGGCACTCCTATTACGCTTGACTTTGTAGTATCACATACACAATGTCAAGATGGTGATGGCGCACTTCGCGTAATACCAAGCGGTGGTGCAGCACCTTATAGCTATGCTTGGAGCAATTTTGGCACTAGCGACGCTATTGGAAACCTTGCAGCAGGCAATTATCGCGTAACGGTAACAGATGCAAATGGTTGTACTGCTACAGGCACGCGGGACATAAATGCACCAAATTCAAATCTAGCAACTACTGTTGAAATTAACCAGCCAGATTGTCACGATGGTTCAGGAATAGCGACTGTAAATGCAAGTGGCAGCTCAGGATCATATACTTATGCATGGAGTACAGGAGCAACATCTAGAACAGTCTATCTTTCTGCAGGTAGCTATCAAGTAACTACGACTGATGCAAGCGGTTGTACATCCGTAAACATTGTAGAAATTAATAATCCATCAGCCTTGAGCATTGAACTCACCAATGTGCGTCACACAACTTGCGGCGACGGCGACGGTAGCATTACCGTAAATGCAACTGGTGGCACAGGTCCTTATACCTACTCATGGAATAATGGAGCAAACAGCAATGCGATTGGTAATTTAGCACCAGGTTCTTATACTGTTAGTGTGAGTGATGCGAATGGTTGTACTGCAACTCGCACTATTATAATCAATGGTGGTGGTCGTCCAGAGATTTCCTTCACTAAGGAAGACATTGTTTGTCAAAATGGAGGAACAGGCTCTATCACAGCAAGTGTAACAGGCGGTACTACGCCATACAGTTATGCTTGGAATAATTTTGCAACTAGTAATGCCATAGGCAACTTAGCAGCAGGAACATATACGCTGACCGTAACAGATGCAAATGGATGTACAGATGTAGAAAGCATTAATATTTCCAATACTGGAACAGGCATTACAGCAAATGCTTCCTCTACCTCAATTGCTTGTCATGGTGGAAACGGAGGTACTGCTACCATAAATGTATCAGGTGGAGCTACACCTTATACTTATCGCTGGAACAATGGCGGTACAGGAGCAACCATTACAGGTCTCGCAACAGGTACGTATACCGTAACTGTCTACGATGCAAATGGATGCGAAGTAATAAGAAGTGTAGAAGTAACACAGCCTTCTCCTATTGTAGTAAATACAAACAATATCACACATACCACTTGTGGAGCAAATAACGGTGGTATTAGCGTGAGTGCTTCAGGAGGAACATCACCTTACACCTACGCATGGAATAACGGTGGCACAAGCAATAGCATTGGAAATCTTGGCGCAGGCACTTATACAGTAACGGTAACAGATGCAAATGGATGTACAGCAGTACGCAATATCAGCGTCAATGATAATGCTGGTGTGAATATCGTTCGCATTGACCGACACAATATTAGTTGCTCTGGTGGTACAGATGGTACATTGACCGTTGTAACGCAAGGCGGAGCAACGCCTTACACCTACGCTTGGAATAATGGTGGCACAGGTGCAACCATTTCAGGTTTAGGAGCAGGTACTTATACTGTAACTGTATCAGATGCAAATGGATGTACAGCTATACAATCCATGACACTTACACAGCCAGAAGCCTTTACAGTAAGCTTCAATACTACGGAAGCAGCTTGTGGCGAATCGAATGGTACTGTTACCGCTATGCCAATGGGTGGCGCAGCACCATATAGCTATTACTGGAATACAGATGCAACTAGCCAAACAATTGCTGGCTTATCAGCAGGTATTTATACTGTAAATGTATCAGATGCAAATGGATGTACGGTTATTGCAACGGCTTATGTAAATGCGACAGATGCGCCAAATATCGTTCGCATTGACAAACAAGATGTAGATTGCTACGGCAACGCTAATGGTAGCCTCACCGCAGTAGTAGAAGGTGGCGCAACACCTTATACTTATACTTGGAACAATGGCGGTACGGGTGCCAGCATCACAGGCTTGGCAGCAGGCACATATAGCGTAACTGTTACAGGAGCAAATGGCTGTAGTGCGATGACTTCTATGACAGTAAATGCACCTGCTGCTTTCAATATTAGCTTCGAGACGGCAAACACAGCTTGTGGGGGCAATACAGATGGAGCAATTACGGCACTTGTCACAGGTGGTACAGCGCCTTATAGCTATGCATGGAATAATGGTGGCACAGGCGCAACAATTACTGGCTTAGGAGCTGGCACATATAGTGTGACGATTACCGATGCAATTGGTTGCACAACAAGTGGTAGCGCGACAGTAAATGCAGGCAACTCTGACCTAAGCTGTCAAATACGCGTTATTCAAGAATTGACGGATTATGAGAACCCTAATGCTATTATAGAAGCATGGGTAGATTATGGAGTAATGCCATATAGCTTTGCTTGGAATACAGGTGAACTTACACAGGCACTATATGATGTAGGACCAGGTACATATACTGTCACCGTTACTGATGCAGCAGGCTGTACCACAACTTGCTCAATCAATATCAGTGAAATCTGTAGCGAAGGTAAGAACATTACCAATGGAGGTTGGATTGGGCCAAATCAAGTAATTTGTGGGCCAAATGTAAGCCATGACTATGAGATCAATTCATCAGAACCAGCAAGTGGTGGTGACGAGTCTTGTGCTATCGAGTACTTATGGCTTTATACTACAAATTCTGATGATGATATTTCTAATTGGATTCCAATTGAAAATTCTAACTCAGCAGGCTACCGTCCAGGTGCACTTACAGAAGACACTTGGTTTATCCGTTGTGCGCGCAGAGGACAATGTCCTTACATCGAATCAAATCCTGTTCTTTACACAGTAGATGACGTAGCTGTAGCAGATATACAAGGCCCTGACTTTGTATGTGTAGGAGAAGAAGTGACATACACTACTCCTGATACACGTTCAAGAGGTGGCTTTACTTGGTCATTTACGGGAGCGACACCAATTTTTGCTACTAATACTGAACATCGTGTCAAATTCCATACGGTAGGTTTCCAATATGTAATGCTCATGGTAGAGCGTGACGATTGCATCTCTACAGACACCTTGAGAGTATTCGTAACAGATAGTCCAGACTTATGTAATGGTAGCGATTCTGATTACGATCTATCCGATGGAGGCAGTACTAATAATGGTGAAAATGGCACCGATATTACAGGCGAAGAGGAGGAAGATATCAATAATGAAGGCGACATCAGAAAAGAAGAACAAGAAGATAAAGCAATCTCCGAAGGCTTTATGGTTTATCCAAATCCTGCGGGAGAGCAATTATGGGTTGATCTTTCTGATATTAGTGCCGGAAATGGCAAAATCGAACTCTTACACATGGACGGTACAAGCGTCCAACAGCTGACCTTCGACGCAACACAACTTCGCCAACAGATGAATATTTCAGCAGTACCAACAGGCTTATATGTAGTTAAAGTAACTTATGAAGATGGTACTGTAATGATTCAAAAAGTAATGAAGCAATAAAGACAATCTGATAAATTAGAAAATACTTTTTGACAGATACTATAAGAGCCGTCACTCGAAAGAGTGGCGGCTTTTTTTTGTTAGGGAATTTGTAGAAAATAAGCTACCAAATTTTGCGAAGCAATTTTTTCTTTAAGCAAGGCAAAAAACGTAGGCATAGCTGGTTCTGTCGAGGCTTTTTAACGCAGCATAAAGGAAAAATAGCAAGTAAAATTGGTAGGTTATATTTTATAAGTTCCCTTATATTTA
>JAHDCQ010000275.1 GCA_020629845.1 Saprospiraceae bacterium
ATGATGCCATCAAAGCAAAAACAACGGATGTCTTTAGTGGCACCATCAAAGTGACTTTAGGCGAGAGCCATGTGGCTTGGGCGAGTTATGAGGGGCGTTAGAAAAAATATGGGATATTATGCTTATAAAGCCCAGTATGTTAAGAGGGGAGTTAACTAGATTTCAACCATTCTAATCTTAATTTTTCCATAGCGACTTTATACTCTTCTGTATGATGACTTGCTGTGGGAGCTACTATGTCCATGACACTATAAATCATTATTCTAATTGAAAAATTTTTACTTTCCCATTCTTCTTTGATAACTTCTTCAACAGTTTTTTTAGTAAGCTTATCTTTTATTCTTTTTAAGATTGTTAAGTTTTCATCTAACCAGTTCTCATAAACATCAAGGAGACTTTTGTCGTCTTTTTTTTCAAATCTACCATCACAATCGAAAAATATCAATTCTCCTTTTTCTTTTCCATTTACTATTAAACAATATTCTATACCACATCCGTAATCAAACAGCTTAATATATCCAGAAATTTCACTTAGATTGACCATTCTACAGCCAATTTTCTTAGGGTCTTCCCAATTTCTTAGCAGTTCTTCAGTTCCAATATAGGGAGGATTAATATTAGTCAATTCTATTTTTTCTAGTCCATACCCGCAACCTGCTCCGCCATTGCCTAATTCTTTTAAAATTTCTTTATAGTCTTCAGATAAGACTATGTGGTTTTCTTTCTCTATTTGACGAATTTCACCTTCGCTCAAAGTCTTGTTAAACCTATAATTGTGCCTGCTAGCTCCGAAAATAGAACACCCTTTATCAAGCTTCTTTAATTGATTTAACTTCTCCTTTATGACCTCTATTCTTTTCATTATTTAATTGAGTTACTTCTATTCTTCCAATATCAACGTTGTACTAAAGTGTATGTAAGAATTAGATTCTAAGGAAGCAGATCTACACGAAATAATAACGACTTGTAATACTTCCCTTAGCTGTAAACAAACTGGTAAACCTATCAAGTTCCAAAAAATAGCACTTTTTTTCACAAATCAAAAACTCCAACCCTCGAAAACATTGGCTTTCCAGTAGCACGAATATGGAGTAAAGAAACCGATATTAAAATTACCATCCCAAAGAATTTCACCGCATTATCATTTTTAGTCTTCGCAAATAGCACCTACTCCAAAATCCCCCCACTCAACTGCAGCAACTGCACCTCTAGCAACTTCGCATTATACTTCGCATTATTATAGCTGCGCTCTGCATTCAGCAAGTTCAATTGCGCTTGGCGAAACTCCACCGAGGTCAAGCGACCCGATTTGAAGAACTCTTCGGTGCGCTCAAAATTGGCTTGTGCTGTTGCGATATTATTTTCCTCCACACCGAGGATGAAGAGCGCGTTTTGGTAGCTTTCCCAAGCACTCGTGAGGTCGCGGATAATTTCTGCTTCTAATTGATTGCGCTGGAAGGCTTGATTTTGTAGCGCAATATCCACGTTTTGCTTCCGCATTTTTCGGATGCCGCCATCAAAAATATTCCAGCCCAAAGTCACGCCTACACCCAAGCCACGATTATTCTGAAAAGTGGTAAAACCCGCGTCGGGTAAATCCGAAAAACTGAAACTGTAAGACGCATTTGCGTTCAAAGTCGGCTTGCGCGTCGCATCCAAAATCTGCAAATCATAAGCCCGAATTTTGATATTTTGGTCAATGGCGAGTAGCTGCACATTATTCGCTTTCGCCTGTTCAATGAGTTGCGGCAAATTGAGCGTCGGGTCATACTCCAAAGCGGTATCTACCACAAAATCCGTATCCACTTCCTGCCCAATAATGACATTGATATTGCGCCGCACATTGGCGATTTGCTGCTTCAAATTGAGCAAAGTCACACTATCGCGCTGTATATCTACCTCGGCATTTAGTACATCCAATTTTGAGCCTTGTCCATACTCAAAGCGGTATTCAGCCCGTGTTTTGCGCTGTTGCGAAATCTCAAATGTGCGTTCTTGCACCTTCAAGTTTTCACTCAATTGCGCGAGCTGATAATAAGCACTAAACAACTGCAAAATATTCAGCTCCATCGTTTGCCGCAATTGCAAATCGGTGAGCGTGAGTTCTTCTTTAAGCTGGTCGAGCGTATAATCGCGTGTGCGATCGAGTAGCGTATAGTTTGCTTGTACGGCTGCATTTCCCCCCCACTGAAACGCATTGGTAACATTAATGGTATTATTGCCTGGCTGTGCAAATGCTTCACCAAAGGTCTGTGTTGTTCCTCCTATGCTTGCATTTACCCCTGCATTCGCGCCCACCGTTGGGAGGTAGCCGTTGAGTTCTTTGCTGGTGTTGTTTTCGGCAATCTTCACATTGTTTCGGGCGATGTTGATGCCGTAGTTTTTTTGTAAAAGCAAATCAACTGCATCGCTTGTGCTTAAAACATTTTGAGCAAAACCCAAATTCCAACTCAACAAAAACAGGGTGATATATTTTAGATTCTTCATTCTCTAATTTTGAATTAGCATTTTTTATGTAGAGACGACATGCCTGCCGTCTCGTGCCGCTTATGCAAGTCCTATTTTGCAAAGTAGAACAGCATCACGGGACAGGAGACGGGAAGCATCACGTCTCTACAGTGCAGAATGGAATTTTTCAATAAAAAAACCCTGCACACAAAACGCATACAGGGAAGTGTAATCATTACTTAACTTATCACAAATCAATATGACAGTCTATAAAAATACATCCCTGTTGCACTTCTAGTTGAACCTTTCTATAGATTTATCTATTTTTTGTATAAGCCTATTAAGACTTTCTTTGATGTTTTGTCTCTCTTTCTCTGAAAGTTGCTCTAAGTTTTCTATGCTCATTACCTCTGTTAAAGCAGTAAGCGTTCCATCAAGTTCACGAGACATTATTTCCTCTATCTTCTTTTTATCTTCCTCCGTTATGTCTTCAGGATGCTCTTTACTTATTTGTCTAAGTAAATTGCCAAGCCAGATTTTCCCTTTTTCATCAAGCTTCTTCACTTCTTCCATATTGATAGTCATAGGTTGAATAGATTTAGTTATGAAATTAGATAGAGAATAAGAACAAGACGAGTCGTGTCCATAGTTCAAAATAATCCATTGTCAATTGTCAATTAACCTCGCTCATACTCTTTCTCCGCTTCAATCTCCTGCACTGCGCTCTCCACCTCCTCGCGCGTCGGACGCTTGCCTGTCCACAACCAAATACGACCAACTTTAAATTCATTGCTGATAGATAGCAAAATCGGGAGCATAAAGAGCGTCAAGAAAGTCGCGACCGCAATGCCATAGGCTATGGAAATTGCCATTGGAATCAAGAATTGCGCTTGTAAACTCGTCTCGAAAATGAGGGGCGCAAGTCCTGCAATCGTCGTGACGGAAGTCAAGAAAATGGCACGGAAACGCGAGCGACCTGCTTCGTAGAGTGCATCTGAGAAGGGCAAACCTTCTTTCAAAAAAGTATTGAATTTTCCGATGAGGACGAGTCCGTCATTTACCACAATTCCCAAGAGTGCCACGATACCGAGCATGGATAAAATATTGACAGGAAAGCCATGAATGTAATGTCCCCAAGCCACACCAATCAAGCTAAACGGAATCATCACAAATAGCAAAATCGGCTGCGTGTAGGAACGGAAAGTAAAGGCGATAATCGCGTAAATGGCAAAGAACATAATCGGCAGCGCAGCTTGTGCAGAAGTCATCACTTTGCCTGCTTCGCGGTTCTGCCCTTCGTAGGACGCGCTCACACTTGGGAAGCGTTCTAGAATATCGGCAATGATTTCATTTTGGATAATTGCCAATAATTCGGTCGCGCTGTCCTTATTATTTTTCAGATTGGCGGTGATTTGCACTTCGCGTCGCCCGTCGAGGTGGTTAATCGCTACATCGCCACGTTCGATAGTGTAAGTCGCGATTTCCGAGAAGGGAACACGCGCCCCTGTATTGGTCACGATGCGTTGTTCGTCCAAATTTCTGATGGAAGAACGCTCTTGGCGGTCGTAGCGCACCCATACCCGAATTTCATCTCGCCCACGCTGAAAACGCTGCACCGATTGTCCAAAAAATGCAGCACGCACTTGCGCCATCACGTCATTATAGGTCAAGCCCAAAAGGTAGGCGTTTTCCTTCAATTTGATTTTGATTTCCTTGATACCTGCGGGATCGTTGTCGGTGATGTCCTTGAGTTCAGGCATTTGTCGTATGCCTGCTTTGAGTTCTTCTGTCGCAGCTTTGAGTTCTTTAATATCATTACTCGAAAAAGAAACAGAGATAGGTGGGCCTCCAAAGACTGTTCCTGAGCCATACACCAAATTTTCTGCTTCTGGTACCGTCCCCATTTTCTCCGAAAGCACATTGGCAAACTCATTCGCGGAACAATCACGGTCTTCGCCAGGCAATAAATTCACGCGAATGCTTGCATTGGACGTACCTGGCCCAAGCCGCCGCACTACGCCTTCTACCACTTCCAAACCATTGTTTTGTTTTTCGGTAAATTCCTCCCCTACTTCCCAAACTGCTTCTTCGATTCGGGTAATGATGGAGTCCGTTATTGTCTCCGTTGTACCTTGTGGCAAACCCAATTGTACTTGTACAACATCGCTGGCAATAGGTGGAAAAAAGGTAAATTTTATCAAGCCGCTTCCCATGCCGCCTAGCGTGATAATCATCAGGGCGATAGGAATACAAAGCCCAAAAAACTTATTGGCTAAGAAAAATTGAAGCACAGGCGAATAGACTTTATCGCGCACCCAAGCCATCGCATTATCTGCCCAACGGTTGAGTAGAAAATTTTGTCCACCTCTTTTCAAAGCATTCGAGTGCGAAATGTGGGAGGGTAAAATAATGAGTGCTTCGACCAGTGAAATCAAGAGAATGATAATCACCACCGATGCCACTTCTCCGAAAAATGCACCAACATCACCATCAATAAAGTAGAATGTACCAAAGGCAACAATGGTCGTGAGAATAGCCGAAACGATGGGCGGAATCACCTCCATTGTGCCATCAATGGCGGCATGGACGGCGTTTTTCCCCTTCTCGAAATGATGATAAATATTTTCTCCAATCACAATTCCATCATCCACCAGAATACCAATCACGACGATCATACCGAATAGAGAAAGGACATTAATCGTAATAATATTTGAGCCAAAAATGAACATTCCAAAAAAGGAAATCGGCAGACTCACCGCTACCCAAAATGCAATACTTGGCTTGAGGAATAAGGACAAGAAAATGAGTACCAAAATAATACCCACCGTACCATTTTCGATGAGTAGTTGAGTACGTTGGCGCAATACAATCGAGAAATCGCGTACCACTTCCAGCTTGATATTGTCGTGGGTAGCATTAAATTCTTCTGAATAGAGCCGCACATTTTCCGCTATACTCAGGATGTCTTCGCTATTGGTTGAACCAACCGAAAACTCAATACCAGGCTTGCCATCGTAGTAAATACGGTCGGGCGTTTCTGACCATTTATCACGCACAACAGCAACATCACGCAGGCGAATTATTTGTCCATTTGGGTTGGCACGCACCACGATATATTCCAATTCATCGCCATAGTATGCCTTATTTTTGGCACGAATCAGGTATTCCTCCTCGTCGGTTTTGATATTACCGCCTGTGGTCAAAATATTGGTACTTGCCACCGCCCGTGCTACTTCTGCAAAGGTCAAATTGAAGGCACGGAGGTCATTTTCGCGTACTGCAATTTCGATTTCTTCTTCTGGAAAACCCGTTATCGTCACTTGCGAAAGTCCATCAATCGCACGAATTTCGTCCTCTACTTGTCGCGCTACGGTTTTCAGCGTTTTCAAGGATAAACCCTCTCCTGCTAAAATCAAATCAATAGAGGCATTTCGCGCTAGGCGTTTTTCAATTACAGGCGGCTCCATATCCACAGGAAAGGACGGCACTCTATCCACCGCATTTTTGACATCGGCGAGTAGGATGTCAATATCCGCGTCCTTTTGGCGTTCGATGGTTATTCTTGCCGTATTTTCGGAAGACACAGAAGTAACACGGTCAATGCCGACCAAGCCGCGCAAATTGTCCTCAATTTTCAGCACGATTCCCTCCTCCATCTCCGCAGGCGACGCGCCGGGATAGACCACACTCACCACCACAAATTTATCTGGCACTTGCGGAAACAAAGACGAGCGCGTATTATACATCCCGTTGATACCCAACAGCACAATGGCAAACATCAGCACATTGACGGCAACAGGGTATTTTATGAAATAAGCGATTAGTTGCTTCATTGTTTTATGTAGATGCCAAGTGGTACTTGGCACAAGCTATACTTTGTCCTATTATCCAAAGTGTGGCTTGCACCAAGCATCGCTTGGTGATTACTTCAAAATTTTCACTTTCATTCCTGAATATGCCCCTGGGACAGTCTTCGCAAGTACCTGTGTGCCATCCGTCAAGCCTTTTACAATAGCGGTGCTTTCTGTGAAATGTAGCGGTTCTACCTCCGCTAAGGCGAGCGCACTATCACGTACTACGTACACCTTATTATTGTCCACCAAAAGTTTGCGGTCAAGTTCATAAGCATCTTTGATTTCTTGTGCAGGGATGTCTGCTTCTAGGAACATTCCTTCGCTGAGGTCTTTGCCGCGCACATGCACGAAGGCTTGAATGGTCTGCGAAGCGGCATCTACGATTTTATTCACGCGCACGACTTTACCGCTCCAAGTTTGTGTTTTTTCGATATTGGAGAGTTCTACTTTTTTGCCGACTTTCAGTAAATCGGAATAACTGGAATTGACGGCTAATTGGAGTTCGTATAGACTTGGGTCAATAAATTCTCCCAATTTCATACCTGGGCTAACTAGCGCGCCTTTCGTTACCAAAGCCTGTGTGAGAATGCCCGAAAAGGGCGCACGAATGCGATACTTCGCGAGGCGTTCTTCGAGATTTTTGATTTGATAATAACTGCTCAAAACGCCTTTACCCGTGATGTAGAGTTTTTCTTTTTCGGAGGAAAATTCAGG
>JAHDCQ010000276.1 GCA_020629845.1 Saprospiraceae bacterium
GCTGAAATGGATGAACTCATATTGACCGAAAAACTCGATGGGCAAAACAATTGCTTCAATAAGTACGGACTCTTTGCCCGTTCGCATACCGCACCTTCCGTGCATCCCTGGGATAAACCTTTGCGCGAACGTTGGGAACTTATCAAGAATGACCTGAAAGAACTTGAAATCTTCGGCGAAAATATGTTTGGCGTGCATTCCATTGCTTATAAGGAACTAGAGTCCTATTTTTATGTGTTTGCGGTACGTGAAGGCGATAGGTGGCTATCGTGGGAAGAAGTACAATTTTATGCAGCGATGCTTGATTTTCCGACCGTGCCAGAAATCCCAATTTCTACTCCTTTAGTGACACTTTTTCAAGAAAATGAGCCAGAGGATGGAATATTAGCGAATTGGCTCACACTTAATCTCGGAATGTCTTGGGAAGCAAGCGTAGAAACCGCAGGCTTGTTGGCTGGCTACGACCCGAAAACAGGCAAAGCCTGCTCGGAGGGTTTTGTAATTCGTAATGCTGCTGCTTTTGAAACGAATAGTGGTAGCATTCCTGTGGCGAAAAATGAATTTAATAATCTGTTCAAATTGGTTCGCAAGGCACACGTAAAAACCGATGTGCATTGGACGAAAAATTGGACTCCTGCCACACTCATTGACTATGCCAAATATGGCTGGTACGGCTACGAATATTTAGGTTAAAGCAGAGCAGAGCAGAGCAGAGAGATTATAAACTTGTATTTTAGCAATACAAAAAACACAAAAATGATTTGGAAATTTCCATTATACGAGATAGATAAACCCCTAGATTGGGAGGCGATAGAAGCGCGTTTCGATTGGTTTCGGGATATGAAAGAGGTGCCACAAGACCCACTTTGGCACGCTGAGGGCGATGTGCAAATCCATACCAAAATGGTGACGGAAGCCCTCATCGAGCAGCCTGAGTTTCAGGAATTATCGGAGCAAGATAAGCACATTATGCTCACAGCGGCATTGCTGCATGATGTTGAAAAACGCTCCACCACTAAAACCCAAATTATAGAAGGAAAAGAACGCATCGTATCGCCACGCCATGCCTTGAAAGGTGAGTTTACAGCGCGAAGCATTCTCTACAAGGATATTCCTACCCCTTTTGAGATTCGAGAACAGATTTGCAAATTGGTACGTTGGCATGGCTTACCACTTTGGGCAATTACGAAAAAAGACCCACGCAAAGCCGTCATTGCTGGGAGTTTACAAGTCAATACGGAGCAAGTCGCGCTCTTATCGAGAGCCGATATTTTTGGAAGAATTGGCAATCATACCGAAGATAAGTTGCTGAAAATTGACTTATTCAAGGAGTTGTGCAAGGAGCATGATTGCTATGGTAAGCCTCACGCATTTGCTTCGGATTATGGGCGTTATTTGTTCTTGAACAAACCTAATATAGCTCCTGATTACGCGCCTTATGATGATTTGAAATCGAAAGTGTATGTGCTATCTGCGCTGGCGGGCACAGGCAAAGATGCCTATATAAAGCAGCATTTTGATTTGCCTATTTTATCACTCGATGCTATTCGACGTGAGCATAAAATAGACCCTAGAGATAAGAAGAAAGTGGGCAAAGTGATTCAGCTAGGCCGCGAGCGGGCTAAGGAGTTCCTTCGGGCGCGTACCGATTTTGTATTTAACGCCACTAATATCACGAAAGATATACGCAGCAAATGGATTTCGCTCTTTGTGGAATATGGGGCGCGGGTGAAAATTATTTACCTAGAAGTGCCGTATAAAACGCTTTTGAAGCAAAATAATAATAGAGAACACAAAGTACCTGAAGTGATACTAGAACGTATGATTCAGAAGTTGGAAATTCCGAATTATGAAGAGGCGCATGAGGTGGAATTGGTAGTGGGTTAAGCAGTCAATCCTTTCCACAATCTACCTTATGCACATAATTGACTAAAAAGTCCCATCGGGACGACATGATTATAGCTCATTCATTCGGAAAACGATTTAATCCCGAAGGAATGGCATTATTTTATCTAAATTATTCCATCTTTTCAGGGCTAAAAACAGGAAATAAATGCATTTCTATAATAATTTCATCCCTTCGGGATTGCTTTGTCACTTATGTGTATAAAGCAGATTTCCAAAATGCTTGACTAATGTGTATTTTTAGCTTAAAAATCACAAGTGTTATACATGAAAAACGGAATCTTTCAAATAAAACTATTCGCACTTTGCATCTGCTCTTGTTTAAGTATAATTTCTTGGGGACAATACAGCATTGAGGGCTATATCCAGGTAGACAAAGAGCTATATAAGGAAGTCGAGTTGGAGTTTTTACCTTCCATTAGAGGACTCACCCACGCCAATATGAATAATGTATTGAACTCTGCCCGAATTGATTCCAATGGTTATTTTTTGATACAGGGAAACGATTTACCTAGAGAAAAGCATTTATATCGCCTCTCTCTACAAAAAAATATTGAATTTGGTACAGGTATAAGTGTGGGACTTTATGCCAAGAATTTTATCCATGTGGTGCTGGATAATACCACACAATTAAAAATAGTTGATTGTGATACCATTACAGAACAACACGAATACTTTGGAAATTGTGTAGTAGAGGGGAGTGTAGAAAGTGCCATCATTCAAGAATTTTATGATGAGTTGTTGCCTGATTTTGCAAATGATAAAATGCAATTGTATCATAATAAATCAGTCCTGAAAAAAGAATTCATTCGCGAAAAACGTAATGATATTTTGAAGCACTATTGCGATACGTCGCAGCATTTGATTCCGTCTATGCTTGCTTTTGCTCATATTGAACAGTGGGAAAACGCCTTAAAAGAACAGCCTGATTTTTTTGAGCGATATAAACAGAAAATCACGAAAGTAGCCCTGCTTTCACCTTATGTAATAGAACTAAAAAACGAAATCGAAACCCAACAGGAAATACTTTATGGCACGAAAAGTGACTACCGCCATCTTATCATTGGAGCATTGTCGGGTTTAGTATTGCTTTTAGTAGGCTATGTCTTTTGGTTAAGAAGAAAAATTAAGCAGCTTACCGCCCCTAAAGCAGCAGCCATAAAAAGCAAAATCAGCAGCCTTTCCAAAAAAGAGCGAGAGGTGTTCCAGCATATTTTAGCAGGAAAATCGAATAAGGAAATCGCTAGTACCTTATTTGTGGAAGTGACAACTGTGAAAAGCCATATTGGTAAAATTTATCAAAAATTGGGGGTTTCCTCCCGCAAAGAAGCCATCAAAGTAGGTAGTACCGCCTAATTCCACCCCGTAGTACGACCTTTTTCCAACCGTTTTTACTTGTCTCTTCCCACTGCGTCACGCACTTTTGGGCTGTTCTTGATTTATTCACCATAACTCAAAATAGTATGAAATATTGGGTCATTTTCGGTGCATTTTTATGTGCATGTAGCTTTGTAAGTGCTCAGGTAACAATCACGGATGAAAAGGTAGAAGTCATCTTTAATTCTAAACTTAGTATGCAAGATTTGGAGCGTATTCAGGCAGAAATGACTGCACAGAACATTGATCTGCACTATGAATCGCTAGCATTTACGAAAAAAGGGAAGCTTAAGCACATTAGCTTTGAGGTAGATTTTAATGATGGCAATAGCGGAAGTGCATACACAGGTGCTATAGGACTAAAACGCAGAAGTCGTTTTGGATTCCGAAAATATTATGCTGATAATGCTCCTTATAGTTGTATAATAGGCAGTATAGGAAAGCAATAACAAATAAGAAGTGGACAAGCAACTCCAAAGTTGCTCGTCCACGAAAGACTTATCGTTTAATATAGTCCATCGGATCTAGCTTTTTGCCATCTTTTAAGATTTCGTAGTGTAAATGAGGCGCAATAGCATGACCAGTCTCTCCGACTGTTCCGATAAGCTCTCCGCGCTTGACCGCTTGTCCTGCTTGCACCTTTATTTCATCCAAATGTGCATACATGCTACGGAAACCATCTGCGTGTTCGATGATGATGTGCTTGCCGTAGCCTACTTTATCGGCTTTGGTCATGAGTACTTCACCATCTTCTGTAACGATGATGGGGCTACCCAAATCTGCTTTGAAATCCACGCCTTTGTGCATTTTCCTAATTTTATGGACAGGGTGCATGCGCATTCCAAAGGTGGAGGTAATTTTGTAGTCCGTGCCTTCGGGGATGGGAATGGTGGAAAACAACAACTTTTTCGTAGCTAGATTGATATGTCGAACAAGCATTTTTCCATCTTGTAGGATACGTAAAAAATAAATTTGTCCTTCCTCTGTTGAGTTATGGATGATTTCATCGAAAGTACCATCAAAAGACATTAATTTTCTGTCATACACATCACGTCCTATTTGGTCGGATAGACGAATGCTTATAGGCGTAGTTGCTGCTTGAAATTGTAGACGAATTTTATTTTCTACTGCTTGAATAGTCAAGTTTTGTAGCTCCAATTCATTGGCAAGAGGAGTATGTTCAAAGTTGATGTTTTCAATATCATCGAATACAGGAACATGGCAACGGACTCTACTGCGCTGTTCGCTGCCTGGGCCCATGCTCCATGAAGCAATATTTTTAACAGCGTCTATCATTCCCTTGTCAAAATCAGGGTTAACGCGCTGCACGATACTGATTTCAGATAAATAGCCTGTTTCCTCGATTACAAAATCGATAATACCGTAGCCTTTTATGGCTTTTCCTGCTGGTTCTTGCCCTAAACGTACTTTGTAGATGATTTCATAAATATTCATACCTGCCTGTTCATCTGACTTCAAGAAGGTGATATTGCAATTTTTACATGTAGGAAAATCAGGAACATCGCCTACTTTATAAGGCTTAAAATTACTAATCAGTTCAGGGGTATAAGCAATCGCACCTTCATCACTTAAATCAAAGTGAAAAGCTTGCGTAACTCTAGATTCGACTTTCTGCCCATTCCGTTCTGCTGGAATCCATTTTGGCATCAAGCTAAAAATCCGCTTTATTTCCTCTTCAAATATACCTCCATTAGGACTACTTAAAATATCAATATCTGCAATTGTGCCATCTGTTTTTACAGAAAAACGGGTCATTATATCCCCTTGAAAACCTGATTGAATAGCAGCTTCGGGATAGTTAATATGTGCAGCAATAAAATTGCGTTTCTGTTGGTCTGCACACGCCTGCGCTAATTCATTATCCGTTATCTCCTTGCAGCCTGGAAATCGTGCTAACTGTTGTAAAAACAAAGCATGATTTCCCTCATTATAATAGATGATTGTTTTATCATTCGTAGAATAGATTAATTTAGCTACCATCGGACTCATATTGAAAAGACCGTTCCCAAAACCTGCTTCGCGTGGTTGCTGTTTGATAAGTTCTACAAACTCTTCATCGCTAAAGTTTTCTTTAGAATTGCGTGTTACATGTATATTCAATATTTCACCACCATTACTCATCTCAAATTGTGCAAGTAGCGTATCACGCGTATGCTCGTGCGCTTCCATGGTATTCACCAAATCAGGCGCGTAAATGGTAGGCACGCCTTCTGGACTGAAAATGAATGGCACAATAATATCCCAAGCCACAGGCTGTCCATTTCGCTCGGCAGGCAACCAATTCATACGCATTTTTTCAGCGATGCGGAGGGCTTCGCGTTCGCAATGCTCATCTACATCGCGGAGATGTTCGGTGGTGATTTTAGAAGTGCTTCCATCTGCTTCTATACGCATACGAACATATACCTCGCCCTTATAGCCGTACTGTTTTGTCGCTTCAGGATATTCCAAATGCCGATAAATGAATTCGTGCATACGCGAGTCCGCGCAAATGTCTTTAGCTAGGTCGGATGTACCAAAGCGGCTACATTCCATGAAGCGTGGTAGACGATCTACGGGCGATTTTCTTCCTTCGTGTAGATCATCGTCAAAATTCATCGTGAAATTGCCGTACCCAAAATCACCCTGGGTTAAAGTGAAAATTAGACCTTGTTTAGCCGCAATTTGACCGATGATAATAGCCGTTTCGTGCGCTACTTTAGGCTTTTCTTCTATAATTTTTGTATACTCAAAATGCAGTTTTTGTATAGATTCGTTTTCTAATTCGTACTTATTATCTAAGCGATTATAGATTTCTTTATAAGATTCTTCCGTAAAATTTTCAAATTGCGCTCGCAATATTTCCCGATTTTCCTTTTTAGAAAAAATCAAAAAAGCCAGCATTACTATCGGTAGCAACCACATATAACGCGCTAAGGCGTGGCGTGGCGATTGATGTCGAGTCATCATAAGAATCCGTTTTTTCAGTTGTGAATTGATAAAATTGTTGGCTAAAGCAATCTGAAAACCGGATAAGGATTGACTTAATAATAAGCGTCCGTAAGTACGCTTGTTCGTTGTTCGGAGTACCCATGCATCAGCGAGGTACTCGTGCACATTTCGCATAGAGATGCGATACAAGTATATCATTGGGCTGCACCAAAATAGGATGCCCAAAAGTTCCATCCACAGCACATCCAGCGTATGCCAGCCGTTGATGTGTGCTTCTTCGTGTCGTAAAATCTGTTGCTGTTCGGCGAATGCCGCGTCATGTTGCTTGCTCCAAAACAAGCAATTGAAGAAAGAGTAGGGGAGATGGGGCGTATCGGTATAGACGATGCGATACTTGCCATTGCGTACCACTTCGCCTATGCGATAGGCTGTCCAAATTTGCCAAAGTCCATGTAAAAAACGAAGCATAAATACGCCTACGCCCAGCCAGTAGAGCGTCAGTAGCACATCCCACCAATTGAGGTGATTGCGCTCTTGCGCTACGATGATATGCTGCTCGAATTGCTGTACGGTGATTTGTATCGGCTCGACTGTTGTGACAATTGGATGTTGTTCAACAATCACGGGTGCTTGCCACTCAATAAGCGGAATGCCCAAGCCCAAAGCCAATGTACCAATCAAATACCAGCGATTGGCGACAAAAAAGGTTTGTCGGCTCAATAGCAGGGCATAAATCAAGTAGAAAACGCCCCAGCA
>JAHDCQ010000015.1:0-7508 GCA_020629845.1 Saprospiraceae bacterium
GCTGCTTCGCTCAATGGATATAAAATATAGGTCAGCAATCCGTTACTATCAGGAATTTTTTAATTCCAGACGGATAGTTATGATAATAATTCATTTGCTGTTTACTCTTTTTAGGGACGAAATATTTCCCCTAACTAATACCTCATCTTTCACTAATTTTTGGTTTTTAATGCTTCAATGGTGCCAAATGGAATATTAGTAGTTGGCATTTTATCAGCATTATTAATATTACTTACAATATTTCCTTCCATATTTCTCATGACAGGAAGAATTCTATCTTTTATGATACCAAGAGCTGTATATCTTTTCATAAAATTTGCTCTTAAGTCAAGATTTTCTGATTCTTCTAGTAATCCAAAATATTTTTCAAAACAAGAATAGATAGCTTCCTTGAACTTATGAACATTAAAAACTTTCATTGATAATATTCTTTCAATATTTGGGAAAGCATCAAAAAAATCTTGATTCAAAATAAACATAAAATTCAAGTCTCTATTAGAAAAACTATGTACTAAATTATTTCTCAAATCATGAAGAAAATTTGAATATTCTGGGAGAAATTCTTTGGTGAATTTGTTAAATCTTTTTTCGTGTCCTTTACCTTTTCCTTCATAACCGCAATAAAATCCAGATAAAGTATCAACTAAACAAACTGATAAAATTAAAGAACTCATAGTTGATGTTTTCTTTATATCTTCTATTTGATTAGATAGAGATTTTTTAACAATTGTGATGGCTTCGGGAATGGACGATTTTGACATATAATATATGTTTTATATTAAAAATGCTTTTTCTATTCTTACATTCAAACCCATAAATGCAGCTTTTAGGATTATCACCAATTCGCATTCGCTTCTTTAGCCAGTTGGTTTGCATCTTCTTGTGTGGCAATACTTTTACTGACTAGTTGCCTATAACGTATATAATTGATTAAGTTCTGCAATTCCTTCGCCCCAAATGCAATACCATCATCAGGTATTCGGATAATAATTTCCTTGTCTGTTCTTTCTAAAACCATAAAGCATAGATTTTATAAATAACAAATTAAGTAAAGGATTTGGTTCTTACTCATAAGATTATTCTTTATTTTAGAGAGGTAAAATTACATCACCTCGCCAAAATACCCTCCATTTCCCGTTCCGCCATCTGCACATCATTCGTAGATTTCAATAAACAAGACAAAGAAGCCCCAATATTTTCCTCCGTCAAAGTATTAATTTGGAGGGCGAGTACGCCTTTTGCCCAATCAATTGTTTCAGCAATGCCAGGGGATTTATCCAGCTTTAGTTCACGGACTTTTTGGATAATTTGTACCATTTGCTGTGCTAAATCTTGTTCAATATTGGGTAAGTGCTTATTGATGATTCGCATTTCTTTTTCGGCATCAGGATAAGGCACCCAAAAGTAGAGGCAGCGACGTTTCAACGCATCGCTCAATTCGCGAGTACGGTTGGAGGTGAGGATGACATAAGGTTTGGCGGTAGCTTTTATCGTTCCCATTTCAGGGATGCTGATTTGAAAAGCAGAAAGCAATTCCAGTAGGAACGCTTCAAATTCCTCATCTGCGCGGTCTATTTCATCTATGAGAAGTACGGGCGGTTTGTCTGCGGTAATGGCTTGCAATAAAGGACGTTTTAATAAATAATCATCGCTAAAAATCAGATTTTCCTTCTCTGCTGCAGATAACTCAGATTGCTCCTGAATTTTAATCGCCAATAACTGTTTTTGATAATTCCACTCATAAACCGCCGAGTGAATATCCAAACCCTCATAGCATTGCAAGCGAATCAAATCTGTCTGCAATAAAGCCGCTAAAATGTAAGCCGCTTCGGTTTTCCCTACGCCTGGATTGCCTTCTAGGAGCAAAGGTTTTTCCAGTTTCAGCATCAGAAAAAGGACAGTTGCCAATTCTTCATCAACCACATAACCCAGCGCATCCAGCGGCGCGATTAAATCTTTAGGATGTGTAAACATCTTTATCGTATTCTCTCTACAAAAGTGAATGCTAGATTATGCCCTTTTTATTTCGACCTAATTTCTTTTAGTGGAGAAAGTGACAAAAAGCGTTAAAAATTCTACACTGTTTGAGCTAAAAATCAGTTCAAGCGCAACAAATAACCGTCTTTAACAGATGATTATTTGTTGCAAAACTGAGCGTCAAGCGAGTTTGTAGAATTTAGCTTTTTGTCGCTTTCGTAGCGTTAAGAAAGAAATTCTCCCGATAATTATCGGGATGATTTTTGGTTCTTTTCATCAAGGAAAAGAACAAGACATCATCTAACAACAAATTATAAAATTAGGCCGCCTTTTTTCCCCCAAACAAATTACCAAAAAAGTCCATAATCATCTGCATGAAACTCTTCGCAACCGTCCCTGTAACCGCGCCTGTATCCAACGAATTATCAAAAGCAACATTCGCCAATTTCGACTTAAAATTATCTACGAACTGATTGAGCAATTGATCGGATACATCATTAATCAAGCGCGAACCAAACTGCGCCAGCATCCCAACGATGGCAATATCCATTTGGAAAGAAACGTCCGTGCCACCATTCGCTTCTTGAAGCTTCCCGACCATGACCATATCCGCGCTGCCCTTACCTTTGGAATCTAAGCCGCGTCCTTTTAGTCGCATGGTGCGATTGGCTTCGTCCAATTCCACAATTTCAATATCGCCCGCGTATTTTGCTTTCACTGGCCCGAACTTGGTCGTCACTTCGCCCTTATAGTTGGCTTCATCCACTTTTTCTGTGATGGCTGCCCCAGGTACGCAAGTCACAATCTCTTCTGGATTACTCAAGGATTCCCAAACCTTTGCAATCGGCTCGTCCAAGTGAAAATTTTTCGTGATTTGTGTTTTCATATTTCTTTTTCTGAAATGGACGGGCGACTTAGGTTCTAATGTCATCAACTTAAGACGGTTCATCTGCTAACTTCCCGTTAGCTGATGAATTGTTCCTTTGCTTATCAAGCATTTCAATTTAGAAGCTGATAGGAAATCAGCGTCTAAATCGTTAAGTTGATGACATTCGACTTAGATTCGCCTGTCCATTCTACATTTTTCTATAAATTGATAGTGGACAGACGAACTTTAGTCGCCCGTCCACTTACAGAGTCAAATCTAAATCTTCCCCATCTCCTTTAACTTCTTCCAAACTTTATAAGGTGTGATAGGAATATCCATGTGCTCAACGCCATACACGGACAGCGCATCTACGATGGCATTCGCAATAGCAGGTGGCGCACCTACGGTTGGCGATTCCCCGACCCCTTTCGCCCCGATAGGGTGATGTGGAGAAGGCGTAATCGTGTGCCCCGTTTCCCAGTTCGGCGACTCTACTGCCGTTGGAACAAGATAATCCATGAATGTACCATTTAAGATGTTGCCTTGATCATCGTAAATCAATTCCTCGTACATCGCTGGTGCAATGCCTTGTGTCAAACCACCATGCACTTGTCCCTGTACAATCATTGGATTGATGATGTTTCCACAGTCATCAATCGCAACAAAACGGCGTACTTTTATCTCGAAAGTTTCATTATCAATATCCACCACACAAATGTATGCACCCGATGGGAAAGTCAAGTTTGGCGGATCGTAGTAATGCGTTGCCTCGAAGCCCGCTTCCATGCCTGGAGGGTGGTTGGTGTAAGATGCAAATACGATTTCTTGTATCGTCTTCGACTTTTCTGGCGCACCTTTCACCGAGAATTTTCCTGGCTCCCACTCTAAATCTTCCTCGCTCACCTCTAATAAATAAGCCGCAATTTTCCTCGCCTTATCGCGCAATTTCCGCGCTGCCATCGCTGCGGCTGCTCCTGCTGTTGGCGTAGAACGACTTGCATACGTACCCAATCCATAAGGCGCAGTATCGGTATCGCCTTCTTCAATTTGTATGTTTGCCGCAGGAATACCCAATTCTTCCGCTACGATTTGTGCGTAAGTCGTTTCGTGTCCTTGTCCTTGTGATTTTGTACCGAAACGCGCAATTGCTTTACCCGTTGGGTGTACGCGAATTTCTGCACTATCAAACATTTTGATACCTAAAATATCAAAATCCTTAGATGGCCCAGCTCCTACAATTTCCGTGAAGGTGGAAATACCGATGCCCATCAATTCGCCACGCTTGCGCTTTTCTGCTTGCTCAACGCGGAGTGCGTCGTAGTCCAAGACATCCATCGCTTTTTTCAAGCCTGCATGATAGTCGCCACTATCGTATTCCCAACCTGTTGGCGATTTCCATGGGAAATCTTCTTTCTTAATGAAGTTCTCGAAGCGCAATTGTGCAGGGTCTTTGCCCACTTTAGTTGCAAAAACATCCGTGATGCGCTCAATGGCATGCACCGCCTCTGTCACACGGAAACTACAACGATAGGCAACGCCTCCCGGTGGTTTGTTCGTATAAACCGCATCTGCCTCCATGAAGGCATTATTGTAATCATAAGAACCCGTACCGATAGAGAACAGTCCCGTTGGGAACTTAGATGGATTTGCGGACGCATCCGTGTAACCATGATCGGCAAGAACTTTAAAGCGCGTTGCTTGTATTTTTCCATCCTTTGTACCCGCCATCGCTACTTTGATATGATAATCGCGCGCGAAGGAATCGGCTTGTAGGTTTTCACTACGGTCTTCTATCCACTTAATCGGCACGCCCGTTAGGAAAGACACCGCAATCGCAATTACATAACCTGGATATACAGGCACTTTTCCACCAAAACCACCACCAATATCTGGCGAAATCACACGTACTTTTTCCTCCGTCAAGCCCACATGACCTGCTACCAAAGCAATCACCGTGCGAATTGCGTGTGGTGCTTGGGTGGTCATATACATCGTCAGGTGATTATCTACCTTATTGTAATTCGCCACGCAACCACAAGTCTCAATGGATGCTACGTGGATTCTAGGAATGTACATATCCTGTTCCACCACCACATCTGCTGCATTGAACACCTTTTCAGTTGCATCCTTATCGCCTGCTTCCCAGTGCCAAATATGGTTATCCGTTTTGCCTTCCTTATCAGGTCGCAAAACGGGCGCGTCTGGCTCTAGCGATTTGTAGGGATCCATGACGGGAGTCATCGGCTCATATTCTACAACCACTGCCTCCTTGCCGTCCCGTGCGATATATCGATCTGTGGCAATCACCGCCGCCACTTCTTGTGCCTGATACATCACGGTATCCGTTGGGAGTACCATTTGGGTATCGGACATCAGCGTAGGCATCCAGTGGAGGTTGTATTTTTCTAAATCCTTCCCCGTTACTACGGCTACCACGCCTGGTATTTCCAATGCCTTAGAAGCATCTATACTTTTTATTTTTGCATACGCATACGGACTACGTACAATGTCCATGTGCAACATGCCGGGCAGCTTCACATCATCCACATAATTCCCCTTGCCCTGTATAAACCGTGCATCTTCCTTGCGCTTGATGGAATGTCCCATTCCACCAATCTCCTTAGAAGTTTTACATTTTATCATGAGTGTTTTTATTAAGAATTTTGAATGTGGGAATTTTGAGTTTTGAATGTCTTTCAATCCAAAATTCGTTATTCACCATTCAAAATTTGTCATTCAAAATTAATTCTACACAAACTCTGGTTCTGTAGAAGGCAATTCTGCACCGCGCATCTTCGCGCCTGCGTATTGGATGGCTTTCACAATATTATTGTAGCCTGTGCAACGACAGAGATTACCAGAAATACCCCAACGAATTTCTTCTTCGGTCGGGTCTGGATTTTTCTCCAATAATTCTATGGCACGTAACATCATGCCGGGCGTACAGAAACCACAGTGCAGACCGTGATTTTCTTTGAAACCTTCCTGAATTGGATGTAAACCTTCGGCAGTTGCCAAACCTTCTACGGTAATGATTTCCTTACCATTGGCTTGTACTGCTAATAAGGTGCAAGACTTTGCGGATTTGCCATCAATCAGAATGGTGCAAGCTCCGCAGCTTGAGGTATCACAACCGATGTGCGTACCCGTCATGGATAATTGTTCGCGAATCATGTGTACGAGTAAGGTGCGTGATTCCACCGTTACTACTTTTTCTTCGCCATTTATTTTAAATCTAACTTCGCGCATTGCAAATAGGATTTTTTAGACGGTATTAGGTACAATGTATTAGGTATTAGGTACGATTTTGAATTGGTACTTAATACGTAATACGTAATACTTGATACTTAATACCCGAAAATTAAATTCTAGAGATAGCCTTATTAATCATGCGTTTGGTGATTACTCGCACCATATCACGCTTAAATTCCTCGCTGCCGCGTAGATCGTCGGTCGGGTTGCAATCTTCGGCTGCAAATTGTGCTGCCTTTGCAATATCCTCCTCCGTTAGGCGGCTACCTACCAATGCTTCCTCCGAACGTTTAGCACGTAGCGGCAAAGGATTTACATTCGTGAGACCAATACCTGCTTTGGTACATACGCCACTCGCGTCCGTCTGCACCATCACAGCAACGCCAGCCGTAGCATAGTCGCCCACTTTACGTTCTAGTTTATGGTAGGCTGTTCCTGTTCGTTCTCCAATTGCTGGAATACGGATTTCGGTCAGGATTTCGCCATGCTGCACTGCTGTCGTGTAGAAGCCGAAGAAAAATTCATCAATGGATACCGTGCGTTTTCCAGAAGGACTTGAAATCTCTACCTCCGCGCCGAGTGCCATCATCACGGCAGGGTGGTCATTGGCAGCGTCGCCGTGTGCGATATTGCCTCCGACTGTACCAAAATTGCGAACTTGAGGGTCGGCAATCAGTTTCGTGGCATCCATGAAAATGTGGTACTTTTTCTTGATGAGCGCAGATTCTTCCAAATCCGCTTCTCGCGTCATGGCACCAATTTTCAAATAACCACCTTCCTCTTTGATATAGGAAAGTCCTGGTATGTTGTTAATGTCCACAAGGTGGGTAGGCGAGGCAAACCGCAGTTTCATCATCGGAATGAGACTGTGTCCACCTGCAAGGATTTTGGCATCCTCTCCAAACTCTTTCAACAACGTAAAGGCATCGTCGAGTGTGTTCGGTACTGCATAGGAAAAACCTTCAGGTATCATTGTTTGATTAATTTACTTGGTCTTTGGCACGTCGCTAAGCGACTTTTAGTCTTTGGTCTTTAGCTTTTTTGAACTAAAGACCAAAGACTATGAGCCAAAGACTTTTCGCAATCGTTTAAAAAAATAAAAGAAACTTCCGTTGTACCATATCCCGAAGAAAAGCAGTACAACACCTATATAATATGCAGTTTGTCCCATCCAAAAACTTTGGCTGGCGACTAAACTTAATATTCCAAAGAGACTTATTAAAAGGGCGATTATTGTGCGTTTGCCTCTGTAATTGAAGGCAATGCCTAAACAAACAATGAGTGATAAAGTGATAATGATATAAAGGGAGTAATTGCCTAATTGGGGATAAATCGTCGTTCCGCTACAAAGCGTCATGGCACCTGAATAAGCCATAATACAAAAAGGGCATTTAGGCAAAATCGCGACGAC
>JAHDCQ010000015.1:7608-36246 GCA_020629845.1 Saprospiraceae bacterium
TGGCACCTGAATAAGCCATAATACAAAAAGGGCATTTAGGCAAAATCGCGACGACGAGTGCGAAAAGCCAAGATAAACCCGTTTTTTTGTTGGCGAGTTTGCATTCAGAATTACATTTACTCATAAATTAGGTATGAGTTCAATAGTTATTTTTTCTTAATTTTAGTTCTACGCATCTCGATTTTAGCCATTGGCTTTTAGCTGCAAGTATTTGTAAACGAGGATATTAATTTATTGACGGTCGCCATTTTTCAAAGACTGTAAAAAATATCATCTTAGTTTTGTTATACCAAGCAGCTAAAAGCCAATGGCTAAAGTCGAGCTTAGCATAACATTAGACATGAAAGAAATTAGAAGAATTATAGAGGTATACGATAACACCAATCACGCAACGGAAAAAGTAGCACTCGCCTCTGTTGTGAAAGTAGAAGAGTCTTCTTACCGACGCATTGGTGCGCGGATGTTGGTAAAAAGCACAGGGATTTGGGTTGGCGGCATCAGTGGTGGCTGCTTAGAAGGCGATGCTTTGAAGCATTCTCAGATGGCGATTTTCAAAAATACACCCTCTAAAGTGGTGTATGATACAATGGATGATGACAAAAATCAAATCGGTGTAGGTTTGGGCTGTAATGGACGGATTGAGGTACTATTTACACCAATTGATCCAAATGATCCGAATAATGAAATTGAGATTCTGCGGAAAGTAGTGGATTTGGATAAGCCTTCTATTTTGCTAAAAGTGATAGATGCTAAACAAAAGCAGTTACTTGGTAGCAATTTGTTGATAGAGCAAGAATTTGAAGAACTTGATTTTCATGGCATAAATACGATGCAATTGCAAGATTTGGTGAGGGAAACCAAGCAAAATCGCAAGCCACGCATTATGGATTTCCTGACGGAGTCGGGCGATGCTTTGAGCATATTAGTTGAGTTTATTAAACCAGAAACGCGCCTGGTGATTGTGGGTGATAATTATGATGTGAATGCTTTTATGGGTATTGCAAAGGAGTTAGGTTGGGAAGTGCATATTGTTTGTCGTATGAAAAAATTGTCCAAAACGGCTTTCAAACTTGCCAAGCGTGTTGTGGAATATGAACAAGCCGATAGCGTTCCGATTCATGATTATACCGCAGTCGTATTGATGTCGCATGATTATAATTGGGATAAGACCTTATTGCCGATTTTCTTAGCCGAAAAACCGCCTTATATCGGAATGCTTGGCCCGAAAAAGCGACGGGAGAAGATGCAAGGCGAGCCGGAATTTCAAGATATTAACTTGGCGGAATTAGTCAATTTGCATAGTCCCGTTGGTTTGGATATTGGTGCAGAATCACCCGAAGAAATCGCGCTTTCGATTGCTGCGGAAATTGTGGCGAGTTTTAGAAATCGAAGTGGTGCACCTTTGAAATATCGCGATGGCACGATACATGAACGGGAAGCGATGGTCGTTTAAAAAATCTGCAATCTGAAACCAGATATAAGATTTATTCGATTTCAGATTTTGCTTACAGCAAAACAAAAACATGATAGACGTTAGTCAAGCCCTAGACATCCTTCAAAACCAAAGCAAAAATTTTGGTACGGAAAGCATTCCACTTGCCGAAAGCATAGATCGTGTACTAAAAGAAGACTGGTACACCGATCGCGATTTGCCACCTTATGATCGCGTTACGATGGACGGTATTGGCATTGCTTTTCAAGCGTATGAAGCGGGTAAACGTGCATTTCCAATCGAAGGTACAGCAGCAGCAGGGATGCCCAAACAGACGCTTCAAAACACGGACAATTGCCTAGAAGTAATGACGGGTTCGATACTGCCTAAAGGTATTGATACCGTGATTCGGTATGAAGATTTGGATATTAAAGACGGTGTCGCTGAGCTAATTGTACCGACTGTTAATTTTCGACAAAATGTACATTTCAAGGGGTCAGATATTGAAGCAAACACGCTTATCGTCCCGAAAAATACGCGCATTTCTGCGGCAGAAATTGGGGTAGGGGCGAGTATTGGCAAGGCGAAAGTAGTAGTCGCAAAACTGCCTAAAGTAATGGTTATTTCCACAGGGGATGAATTGGTACAGATTCATAAACAACCGCTAGAACACCAAATTCGTCGCTCTAATGTTTATCGCTTGTTGACCAGTTTACAATCTTACAAAATCCAAGCAGATAGCGACCATCTGAATGATGATCCTGATGAAATCGCAGCGAAATTGAAAACGTATCTGGAAGACTATGATGTGATTATTTTAAGTGGCGGAGTTTCCAAAGGAAAGTTTGATTATTTGCCGCGCATCCTCTCAGAATTGGGCGTTCAAAAATTGTTTCATAAAATCAAGCAGCGACCGGGGAAGCCGTTTTGGTTTGGGAATTATCAAGACCGCTGCACCATTCTTGCCTTACCTGGCAATCCTGTGTCTTCTTTTGTGTGTATGCACCGTTATTTTTTGACTTGGTTGAATTATTCTCAAACGGGCGAGTACGCGAAGCGTCCACATGCGATTTTAACGCAAGATGTGCATTTCAAACCCGATTTGACCTATTTTCTAGAAGTACAAATTAGCTATAACGAGCAAGGGCAAATACTGGCTACGCCAAAGAAGGGAAATGGTTCGGGGGATTTGGCCAATTTGACACAAGCGGATGCTTTTATCGAGTTGGCGCGTGGCAAAAACCACTACAAGGCAGGAGAGATTTACCCGATTTATGGGTATCGCTAGACATAATTTTGAATAAACTTGAGGTACATTTAATCTAATCAAAATTAGAAAACTTACGCACTAATACGTTTTACCCGTGCGCGCTTTAAGCGACTCAAATGTACAGGCGTAATGCCCAAGTAAGAAGCAATCATGTGCTGCGGTACGCGATTATGGATGTTCGGGAAGATGTCTTCTATCATTTCGTAGCGTTCGCTGGGGGTTTTAGCATAAGAATTATAAATCCGCATAGAGAAATACTTGAAATAGTGTTCCGCGATTAAGCGTCCCATGCGGTCGCCTTCCTCCACATTTTCGTAGCACCATTCTATGGCACTTCTTGGTATAACCACCACTTCGGTCGGTTCTAGGGCTTGGATATAGTGCATGCTTGGGCTGCGTTGCAGAAAGCTCGTATATTCGCTCAAAAACTGATGTTCCAGTCCGAAATGCAGCGTATGTTCTACGCCTTTCCAGTCCGACATGGTTTTCCGTACCAATCCACTATTGATAAAATACACTTCATTGGACACGCGCCCAGGTTCAATCAAATATTCTTTCTTATCAAAGGTAGCGACGTGGCAGCGTTTTAGCATTCCTCTGAGTTCTTCTTCCGACATGGAAATCATTTGCTGGATAGTTCGTATAAGTGCCTGCATCATTGAGTGGTATGTTTGGAAATAGAAACATTGCGGATTGGAAAAGGTTTTTATTATCTTTGTACCAAATGAAACTCAAGTGAAGCGTGGAAACCCAAAATTATCTTCCCATGTGTAGTGAATAATAGCCTTTGTTTCAAAATAGTTAGCTTAAGCTGTAACGCTTTGTGTTTTCAGTATACTTTTCTATTCATAAGACACTTCCTAGTGTTGTGCCTTATGGATGCTACATTTAATTTTTTAACTAACACTATGCTATTATGAAGAATGTGTTATTGGTTTTATTGCTTTTGGTGGGCTTGGCAAGCTGCAACCCAAAAGACCCTTATACTAATGTGTTAAACATAGCACCGTTTTTTGAATCCGATATTTTCAATCAACAAATGCAAATCATCAATCAAAGAAGTAAGATTATAAATGATTTGAATACAAGTTGGAAAAAGGAAAAAATCACGCTTCCAAAATATCAAGAGAGGTTAAATACAGAAAATAAGCGTATAGAAGCTGCTGTACAAGATTTAAATGATAAAAGAGAGATGTATCAATCCTTACTTAGCTTAGGAGGTATTAAACCGATTCCTTTACCACCACCACCGCCTCCTTGTGGTGCAGGACATTGCATGGAATTAGACAAGATTGCACGGCTTATCTTTCCTATAGATAAGGTATCTAGTGTAACTATAAAACAAGGTGAAACCGTCGTAGCACAAACAGGAGAGGCGGCAAAAAATGCTTCAATAAATGCAAGCATAGCACCACTAGAGGTACTAAAAGCAGATGCTGTTGGTAAAGCATTACTCATTCTATCCATGGAAACACCTAATGGACAAGCGCAAAGGTTTCAAACAGAAGTGATATTGCGATAATATACGGGCGAAATTAGGATAACTTTTATGATAAACCCTCTTGCTTGGCTGCTAGAGGGTTTATTTCTATTTCTAACTATTAATCAATCAAGTTCCACAATGATTCAAAAAAGCACTCTAATCGTTTTGATGCTATTTTATTTTAGCTACAAACTTACAGCACAGCTTAGCGGACGGGATAGTCTGCTTTGTGATAGGCTCTTTATGGAAGCTTATACTGCAAACAATGATAGTGATTATTCGCTAGCTATTTTAAAAATAGATTCACTAATTACTATAGCCTTAGATAAAAAAGATTGGTATTATGGTATTTGTGCGGGTTTAGTTTGGAAATCAGTTTTTGCCTCTCATAATAACCAATTAGGGGATTATTATGAAGGCATTAGAACCGTTGATTATTACTTGGAACGCCACTATGAACAAATGGGGGAGTGCAGAGAAATTACTTCTATTAATAACCAGATGCATTTAGGACAGTATTATAAACGAAGAGGTAGTTTTAATATGGCACAAGATGTATTAGAACACTTGTTATATTCTGACCTTTATACTAAGATGTCTAATCTACAAACTACTACTTTATTATTAAATTTAGCTACTGTACATAAAGCTAAATCAAATTATCAGCTTGCCTTAAATTATGCTCTAGAATGTAGGGATTCTTTTCAATTGGGGCCTCAATTAGGATTTGAGCGAGGGTTTGGAGGACTTATTAATAAACATATTGCAGATATATACGCTGCTATGGACAACAATGTCTTTGCAGAGGATTTTTATCGTAAAGCAAAGGAAATACATCAAGATATTAATTCTTCAAATAGAAATATAAAAAATCGTATATTTAATACCTATAACGCTTATGCTAATTTTTACTTAGATAATGATACTCCGTTGAAGGCTATTGGACTTTTACAAGAAGTATTGGAAAAACAATCTTCATCCAAAGACCCATTTAGAGAACAAACTTATCGTTTGATTGGTGAAGCCTACACCCAAGCAGGAGCTTATAACCAAGCGATGAGTAGTTTCAAAGAGTCAATAGAAGCGAATAAATACGACCTTAAAAATTACCAACTTGCAGAAGCACTCGCTGCCAGAGGTAAGCTCTACACTCAACAAAATAACTACACCGCCGCCCTAGAAGACTACCAAAAAGCCCTCATCAATCTAAAAGACGATTTTGATAATACGGATATTTGTAGCAATCCTGAGGGTTTGCAACAGGTAAATTCCATTAAAACCTTCATCAAGGTGTTGCACCGCAAGTCAGAAGCACTATTTAAGCAAGATGAGCAGTTGGGCTGCGCTTGGAAAACCGTACAACTCGCCATAAAAGCCATAGACTATATCAATGAGGGAGTACTAAACGAATCGGATAAACAATTAGTCATCAAAGAATATTACGACCTATTCGAACTCGCTATTGAAATAAGCCTTGCTCAAGCTAATGGCGAAGGCTTGCCTTATGCCTTTGAAGTATCTGAAAAATCAAAAGCTAACAACCTGATGGCGGCAGTTCGGAGTACGCAGGTGCGCGATTACTATAGGGTTTCCCAAGATTCCATTGACCAAGAATACCAATATAAATATGAAATTTTAAAGTTGGAAGAGCGTAAATATGAGGCTCTACAAAATGGAAAAGATCATAGCCGATTCGATACAGAAATTGCGCGTCGCTATGGGGATTTAAAAAATTTAAAAGATTTCTATTACCACAATCACCCTACTTACTACAATTTGCGCTACAATATGGAGGTAGATGAGGTGCAAACCATTCAAAAGCGTTTAGGCGAAAAACAGTTATTCGTAGAGTATTTCATGGGAGAGCGTAATAGCTATGCTTTTTGGTTTACGAAAACGGGCGATTTGCAAGTAACTACCATCTGTGATGCTTCCCAAACTTCAGACTTGGTGCAAGAGATGCTCTATGCCATTTATGTGCCGCATGTGAATAGTTTGACAAACTTCACGCCAGAAGAGCAGAAATACTTGAAAGCAAAATATAATAATAAGGACACATATTCGAGCTACGTGTATGCGGAATATGCCCACACCCTGTATCAATGTTTGCTTGAACCTATTCTAACTAACTTGGATGAAGACATCACTCGTCTAGAGATTATCCCTGATGGTATGTTGAATATTTTGCCTTTTGATGCGCTTTTACAAAAGGCTGTTTCCTCCAATCTTGCTTGTAGTCTTCGTCCCGATAAATATGCAGATAGTAGTAGTTATCGATACCTAATGCTTGATTATGAAATAAGCTATTGCTATTCTGCGACACTAATGGGATTGATGAAAAATTCTATATCAGCAGCACAACAAGCGCGGTTATTAGTCTTTCATGATTTGGAGTTTCAAGCACAAATCAATAAGATAGAACGCACGCTTTCCACCTTTGGTTGGTTACGTCCGTTTATGTACCGATTGGATGAGGCTTCTACAAAAGATAAGCTTCAAGCTCTAGGCAATATGTATAAATATTTGCACTTTTCAGTACACGGCACTCTGAACAATAAGTATCCGAATCGCTCCTATTTACGACTTCGTGGTGATAATACGAATACAGATAGTTTACTCTATCTTTCCAACCTCTATGGCATGCGACTATTTTCTGATTTAGTAGTCACTACTGCTTGTAATGCTGGTATGGGTAAGTTTTTCAAGGGAGAAGGCTTATTAAGCCTTGCTCGTGGGTTTTCTTATTCAGGAGCGCGCAGTTTAGTCACTAGTCTTTGGATAATCAATGATGGACCAAGCCATCGCTTAATGGAAGATTTTTATGCTAGCCTAGCAGATGGCAAACAAAAAGATGCCGCATTCACTACCGCCAAACGCGAATTTATCCAACAAGCACCTTCCAACGCACATCCTTACTATTGGGCAGCATTCGTACCCATTGGCAATATGGATACTATTGAAATGCCGATGCCCCGTTGGAAAATTTACGTAGGCATCGGACTTGCCTTGTTGTTATTGTTACTCGTAAGGTTTCGTAAGAGCCTGTTTTAAAAAACCAAGTTCCGCCACGCACTCTGCAATTTAGTTTTTAGGGCAGCAGCTTTTTTGCGATATATTTCGCTTTCGGATTCGTTCAAAAAATAATTAAGCTCTGCCCTAAAAAAATCAGAGTTCGTATTGCTTTGTCCTACATAAGAAAGGAGGCGCGTCCAGCGTAAGCGATATTCATCCTTATAATCAATAGGAAGTTTATTAAAATATTGTTGTAGCAATACATCAAATTGCTTAATAGCATCGGGGTACTTTTGTAGATTAAAATAAGTATATGCTAATAAACTCTGTGCTTCATAAAAGTCGTCGTCGTCTGTATTGCTAATTTGAGTCAAACGTTGTTCGGCTAGGCGAAAATTGTTTGCAAAATAAGCTTTTCGTGCTTGGTCGAGGTATTCTTTGTTGCTAGGTTGGCTGGCTTCTACATTGCTGAGCAGAGGCTCGTGAAATTCCTGCACAATGGCTTTATTCGAGTAGTTCCAATTTGCCCAACTAAAACTCCCAATACCCAACAAAACCAAAGCTGTCATTGAAAACGCATAGCGCGGCATTGGTTGGAATAAGCCTTGCAGCCAGTCCAATAAGGAGGGAGAGGGTGGTGCTTTAGCTGTTGGAGATGTGGCGGTAGTACTAGTTGTGTTTTCCTCTACAGCCGCATTTTTGTAATGCCTAGCTTTTTCCTTGAATAGCTGCATATACGGACTGCTAGCTCGTTCGGTTAGTAAGTGCTTCCGAATACTATTTTGTAGTTTCACTTCTTCATTGAATGCCCTATGTTGCATTTGCCGTTTGAAATCTGCACGTCCTTGCTCGTCGAGTTCATCGGCAAAGAAACGTTCTATCAAATCGTATTGATTTTCGTTTAACATGTCCTTTATTTTTTACATTTGTTGATGAGTGATTCGTAATTCTTTCTTAGTTTCTTTAAGCATCGGAAGTTTTTTACTCGTATGTTTTTTTCTTCCGCGTATATCACCTCCGCTTGTTCTTCGTTGAGACGTTCTATTAAAACGCTGTATCTTAGGGCATCTACTACGCGTCCTTTTATCACATCTTGGCAAGCCTTACCCAATTGCTCAAACGCCTTTTTAGCATATACTTCCTCTATGGTAAGCTCGTTCTTAAAAGGGTCGACTGCATCAATAGCAGTATCGAACCGCGTTTTGTAATCATCTGGATCTAGGCTTGAGTTGCGTTTTCTATCTGTTTTATACTTCAAAAGATCGAAACGCATCGTAGCACGCAGGAAGGCTAATGCACTCCCTTTTTGTAGCCCAATGATGAGTCCATCTTCCTCTTCAATTCGGAACTTTCCACTTTTCACATACTCACAAAATGCCATCAATTTATCATGGAAAATATTTTCTACTATATCTTCCGATACATCGCTGAAACTCCTACACATATATTCGTAGGCGTGTTTACGATAGAAGTCATAATACGATGATAGGGCTTGTTCATCATCTGAAGTGATGGCATTAATCAAGCCAATCGTTTGTTTTGAATCATTCACCTGTATTCGTTTTTCAGTTAACTGCATATAATATAATACCTGTTTCTTTAAGAGTAAGGCTAAGATGAAAAATGTTACACTTGCCGAAAAAAAAATAAAAAAGAGTAACACTTTTTCTTCGAGAGGTACTTTCCTTTCAAACACGATAATTTTTCATCTATGCATACACCAAAGACCTATATTCCCAAAATTTGGGGGTGAAGGAGATTCACCTGTGATTTTTTTTTCACGAAATGGAAAGGGCTTTAGCTCATCTTCCAACATTGACAGAGCAGCGAAAGCTTGCTCTGTTTTTAGTTGAGCTTTTGTAAAATTCTATATCCTTTTTCTTTTATTATCACAAATGATAATAAGGAAACAAACAAAAATCACTAACTTCATTCTAAATTTATTTCTACATATATTTGGTTAAAATGAGAATTACAAAACTACTACTCGCTCTTTTTGTATTAAGCTTGCTAATACCTGCTTGTAAGCCTAAAAAAGAAATCAATGTCTTAGTCTTTTCTAAAACAGCAGGTTTTCGGCACCAATCCATTGAAGCTGGTAAAGTGGCATTTTTAGAAATGTCGAAAAAATATAGCTTCAAAATGGATACTACGGAAGACGCGACCTATTTCCAAGAAAAAAATCTAAAGAACTACAATGTGGTAGTTTTCCTCAATACTACACTAGATATTTTCGATGAAAATCAGCAGCTCGAATTTCAGCGTTTCATACAAGCAGGTGGCGGTTTTGTCGGTATCCATGCTGCAGCCGATACAGAATATGATTGGCCATGGTATGGCAAACTAGTTGGAGCCTACTTCAATGGGCATCCGAACAATCCAAATGTGCGGGAAGCGGATGTGCATTGCACCGATAAGACCCATGTTTCCACCAAGCACTTGCCCGATACTTGGCATCGAAATGACGAATGGTATAATTATAAAGATATTAATCCAAACATCAATAAGCTGCTCAATCTAGATGAAACGACCTATGAAGGCGGTACGAATGGCGAAGATCATCCCATAGCGTGGTATCACGAATATGACGGCGGACGCGCTTGGTACACAGGCGGTGGGCATACGGATGAAAGCTTCTCCGAGCCTGAATTTTTAGAACATATCTGGGGAGGCATTCAATATGCGGCTGGTGATGGGAAGCCTGTAAATTATGCCTTAAAAACCGTTGCACCGCAAGAAAATCGCTTTGTGAAGCACGTCTTAGATCAGGGTTTGCACGAGCCAATGGAACTAGACTTATTGCCCGATGGCAAAATTATTTATGTCGAGCGTATTGGTAATGTTAAAATGTACGAACCGAAAAAAAAAACCACTAGTATTATTCATAAAATGGATGTAACAACGCGACATGAAGATGGACTTTTAGGGGTCGCGCTTGACCCGAACTTTGAAGCAAACCGTTGGGTCTATTTTTTTTATTCGCATCCTGATACCGAAAATGTACGTCAGAATGTTTCCCGCTTCACGATGGGAGCGGATTATATGAGTATTGATAGCACTTCCGAAAAAGTGCTTATCGAAATTCCTGTACAACGGGAGGAGTGTTGTCATTCAGGTGGTTCATTGGAGTTTGATGCGAAAGGAAATCTCTACATTTCTGTGGGCGATGACACCAATCCGCACCAATCAAATGGCTATTCCCCAAGCGACGGCCGCGAAGGTAGAAAACCCTTTGATGCGCGTCGTTCTTCAGCGAATACAATGGATTTGCGTGGCAAAATTCTACGCATCACACCACAAGCCGATGGCACGTATACTATTCCAGAAGGCAACTTATTTACCGATGCCGACGAAGGCCGTCCAGAAATTTATGTGATGGGCTGCCGAAATCCTTTCCGCATAGCTATTGATAATCGCACGGGCTACCTCTATTGGGGTGATGTTGGGCCAGATGCACGAGATGATAGTACAGGACTCGGTGCACGTGGACATGATGAAGTAAATCAAGCACGAAAAGCAGGTTTTTTCGGTTGGCCGTTATTTATAGCAGATAATAAACCTTACCACAAGCGCGATTTTGCAAAGCAAGTTGCCTTTGAAGCCTTTGAAGTTGAAAAGCCTGTCAATGAATCGCCCAACAATACAGGAGCGCAGGTATTGCCTCCTGCTCAACCCGCTTTTATATGGTATCCTTATGCGCGTTCCGATGAATTTCCACTCATGGGCGACGGCGGACGTAATGCTATGGCTGGCCCAGTGTTCTACGAGGAGGATTATGAGGCAAATGAAGGGCGTTTCCCAAGCTATTATGATGGAAAATTAATCGCTTATGAATGGATGCGCGGCTTGCTACTAGCGGTCACTATGAACGAAGATGGCGACTTTGAAAGCATGGAACGTATTATGCCCAGCCACAAATTTAGTAACCCAACCGATATGCTTTTTAGTCCGAAAGGTGACTTGTATATGTTGGAATATGGGACACGCTGGTTTAGTAAAAATGAGGATGCGCGCTTGGTGCATATCGAATATATTTCTGGAAATCGAAAGCCAGTAGCAGATTTTGAAGCAGACAAGACCATAGGTGCTGCACCTTTGACAGTCAATTTTTCTTCTGAGAAATCAGTAGATTTTGATGAAGATGACTTGAAATATGAATGGTATTTTACTGGTTTTGAAGAAGTGCAGTCTACAGCAGCAAACCCGACCTATACGTTTGAAGAGGCTGGCGAATATACAGTGCATCTCATAACGACAGATGTAGAAGGAGAGCGTTCTGAAAAAACGATGAATGTGCGGGTAGGCAATGACATGCCCGAATTAGCTTGGCAGTTAAAAGGCAATCAGACCTTCTATTTTCCAAATCAACCCTTGGAGTATTCGGTGAGTGTGAGCGATAAGGAAGATGGTAAAATGGGCGAAGGCATCACGCCTGAACAAGTCGTAGTAACCATCGACTATCTTGCCGAAGGCTTCGATGCGAATGAGGTAGCTATGGGACACCAAACCGCAGCCGCTTTTGCTTCAGGCTATAAATTGATGGAGGGGTCGGATTGTAGCACTTGCCATCAAGTGAATGCCACATCAGTTGGGCCAAACTATTTGGAGATTGCAAGAAAATATAAGGAGGACGATAATGCCGCGAACTATCTCGCAGAGAAAATTATCAATGGTGGTGGTGGTGTTTGGGGCGAACGTCCAATGGCAGCCCATCCTGATATTAGTGAATTTGATGCGGCTAAAATGGCAAAATACATCCTCTCCTTAGGCGAAGAAGAAGAGAAAAAACGGGTGCCTACTACAGGTACGTATGCTTTTAAAGAAGACCCGAAGAATACGGAAGGAACCTATATCTTTACAGCATCTTATACCGATAAAGGCGGCGAAAAAGTAGGGCCACTTACTGCCCAACAAGTGACGGTTTTGCGCCACCCGACGATTGCTGCCGCAAGTTTTGATAAGACGGATAAGGCTTCTTCTTTTACTTTAGATGCCGAAAACTCACAAGGCTTGGTACAACAAGAAACAGAGATTGTATTGGGCATGCCTAATTCCTATATCCTTTTCAAAGATATTGATTTGACGGATGTAAAGTCGGTACAATTTAATGGACTCTTCAACCCACAATTTTTTGGCGGCGGCAAAATTCAAATCCATACTGGTGCAAAAGATGGTGCACTGATAGGTGAAGTGGATGTGGCTAGTACGCCTGGTTTTGTACAAATGCGAAGTGACTTGAAAGCCAGCGAAGGTAAACAAGACTTGTACTTCAATTTTGTACCTGCGAATGAGAATATGCCTGTTTTAGGCTTGTTGAATATGGTCTTTGGAAGTTGATTTTATATTGGCAGGTACTCTTTATCTAACGCTCATATTCGAAATAGAGTGAAGCGAACTTGTAACTGCCGAGCGGTGTTCGGTACACGTTGTAAGTTCGCTTTACCTACGCATCCTGTACCAAGCACCGCTTGATATTTACTCTTAACCCGATTTTGGGTATGAGCGTTAGATAAAGAGTGCTTACCAAATAAATACTAGGTTTCCCTAGTTAAAATGCCTATTGAAAATGTTTAAATGTTGTATTTTGCCTAAATTGCCAAATAAAGGTAAATATTGAATCTTATTAAATAATTTTGCTAAAAGGAGTTTTTTAAAAAGAAATACTGCAATTCGTCTTTCTAATAACTAAAAATATACCCCATTTTCAGCCGATGGAATTATTTTATTCTATATTTTGGAATATTTAAAATAAAAATTTATACCTTGCACCCGTATTATAAAACTGGATAGCTCATATTCAACCAATTTTTGCTCATTAGTTAATCCGTATTCTTTTCAACCTATTACAAATATTCACAAACAAAACTCACTTACGTTCTATTGTTAGACGTATTTCTAGGCATTATCTTTTATATTTTTCGACCTAGTGTAGTGAGCTATTATTTCATCAACATTTTTTGAGTATTTGAAAAAATTGCGTACCGAAATTGTTTAATGTTATTTTAGCCAAATAATACCTATCTGTGTATTAGATTTGAGCGTACCTACAACTACTTAAGCGAAAGTTGCTTTCTCTTAGGCTATTCCCCTTATGGAAAATTGTGGTATCTCGAATGAAAGAATTTGAAAAATTGGAAGACGATGCTAATCTAAATAAGGCATTCATTTAACTTATATAAATTAATTTTAGATTAGTATGAAAAATGTATTGATTACTTGTGTAATTCTCCTAACCATGTTCAGTTCAGTCATTGCTCAAAGTGATTGGACTGCTAGAACGGCTGACCTTTACTACCATAATGGTGATGAAGCTGTATACATCCAAGCATCTGCCAAGACCGCAGCCATTTATTTCCAATCATCTGTTTCCGTACAGCCATCTTCTCGGCTTCGTTCAGCTTATCCAAATGCTCGTATCAGCCAAGAAAAGTCAATGATGATAATTGATGGAGTGCGAGAAAGTCTAGCTACAGAAGAAGAGCGGCAAGCATTTATGCAACGCTATGCTCTTAGTAGTCAAGGTGCTACGCAAGTATTACCTGGGTTTCAGGTAGATGAAAATTTGGTATGGTTTACCACTCACCTAACAGTAAGAGTTGCTAAAAATTCATCGGTTAGAAAATTGCAATTCATAGCAAACAACTATGGTGCTGAAGTTATAGAAAATGTAGGAGGTGATATCTACATTCTTGGCTTAGGAAAAATCCAGCAGCAACTGCCTTTAATTCAAGAATTACATGATCAGGGAGTTATTAAGTGGGGACAGCCTGATTTCATTGCTACTGTTCAGCATACTAACGACCCACTATATGGTGCTCAATTCCAAATGCACAATACAGGTTCTGTGATTGATGGTGTAGCAACTACTGCTGATATAGATTTAGATGCACCCGAAGCTTGGACAATTACAAAAGGTTCTTCTTCTATCAGAGTATCTGTAGTGGACGACGGTTTGGAATCACATGAAGATTTACCTTCTATCATTGGAGGTTACACGCCATTGAATAATGGTAATGGTACACCGAATTCGGATGGCGCACATGGTGTTTCTTGTGCAGGCATTATCGCTGCAACACATGATAATGGTATTGGTGTGAAAGGTATGGCTCCTAATGTACAGCTTCAAACGGTAAACATCTTTGCTGGTAATGAGTCTATCAATGACTTAGCAGCAGCCTTTACTTGGTCAGTGAATAATGGTGCTGACGTAATCAGCAACTCTTGGGGCTTCCCTAATTTATGCCAAAATAATCCATATCCTGCACTTACAGATGCAATTAACTCTGCTGCTGTAAATGGTCGTAATGGTAAAGGATGCGTAATCATCTTTGCTGCGGGTAATGATGGCAATACTTGTGTGAGTTATCCTGGACGTTTAGCAAGTGTAGTAGCAGTAGGTGCGATAGGTGCTAATGGTGTACCAAGTTATTATACAAATTCAGGTTCAACAATTGATGTGGTAGCACCTAGTAGCGATCAAACTTGGGGTGTTCGTACTACTGACCGTGAGGGATCTAGTGGCTATGGTAGTGGTAATTATACAAATACTTTTGGTGGTACATCCGCAGCTTGCCCAGCAGTAGCAGGTGCAGCAGCATTAGTACTTTCTGTAAATGGTGATTTGACTGGACCACAAGTACACGACTTATTAGAGCAGACTGCTGACGATATGGGGTCAAGTGGTTTTGATAATACATACGGATACGGTCGCGTGAATGCTTACGAAGCTGTAATTGCTGCTCAAGGTGGCAGCGGCGGTGGTGGCGGTGGCGGCGGAAGCAGCTGCGACGACATCGAAGCTACACTTACCATTATAGCAGACAACTATCCAGGAGAAACGACTTGGGCAATTACAGATGATTCTGGTGCAACAGTTGCTTCTGGTGGACCATATTCTACTGCTGGTGCTACTTATACAGAAGATATTTGCTTACCTGATGGTTGTTATACATTTACTATCAATGATTCTTATGGTGATGGTATCTGCTGTTCTTATGGAAGTGGTTCGTACGCACTAACCAGTGGTGGTTCTACTCTAGCAAGTGGAGGTGCATTTGCAAGCTCTGAATCTACAGACTTTGATCTCGGTGCTGGCTGCGGTGGCGGCGGCGGCGGTGGTGGCGGCGGTGGCTGCACCAACGTTACTATTGATAGCAATAACTTTGATAGTGGATGGGGTATCTGGAATGATGGTGGTTCTGATTGCCGTAGAAGTGCAAATGATGCAGCATATGCCAATAGTGGTAGCTATTGTGTAAGATTACGTGATAATAGTGGTGTTGCTTCTTCAATGACAACAGATGTATTGAATCTAGCAGGTTTCGAAGAAGTAGTGGTAGACTTCTCTTTCCTTCCGGTAAGCATGGAGACAGGTGAAGACTTCTGGCTACAAGCATCTACTGATGGAGGTTCTACTTATCAGACACTAACAACTTGGGCAAGTGGTACAGATTTCTCCAATAATGTACGTCAAAATCCAAGCATAACAATTACAGGTACATTTACTTCTACAGTAACCTTCCGTTTCACTTGCGATGCTAGTGCAAATGCAGATAGAATTTATATTGATGATGTAGTCCTGTCAGGTTGTACTACTGCTGGCAACCTCGTAACGGGTGATGATTTTGTTGCTTTAGCTCAAACAGAACAAATACCTACTACCGTTCCTAGTACGAAGCAGAATGAATTGAAATTATTCCCGAATCCAAGTTCGGATAAAGTGAATGTGAACTTGACATTGGAAAATCCAGCGGCAAGCGCAACACAAGTATATGTAATGGACGTAATGGGTAGAGTAGTATACACGACTACACTAGAAGGTTCGGAATTGAGCCAATTTACATTAGACGTTACCAACTTCGCACAAGGATTCTATCATATGTCAGTAGTGAATGCTGATGAGCGTTTGACGAAGACTTTTGTGGTATCGAAGTAAAAAAATACAAACTAGGTTTTCCTAGTAAGTGATAAAAATTTGGAGGTTGCTTTGAGTAAGCAACCTCCATTTTATTTTTGACAATTAGGCTGTATCAAAGATTTATTGCCATATTGTTATACTGCTTTATTGCCCCTTGCGGGATATAAAGCATTGATTTTAAAACAATAAAACAATAAAACATTCCTCATGTCTATTGCTTCATGAATTTATCCATCCAAACACCTTCCGTAGTCCGTACTTGAATGGTATAAATGCCTTTGGCTAAATGAGCAATATTCACTTGAGGACTACTTTGCTGAACGAGTACCTTACGTCCAGCCACATCATAAATAATGACTTGCTCTATACTTGCTTTGGTTTCTAAATGTAAGATTTCTGGCGCTGGATTTGGATATAGCGTTATGCTCGAACTTGCCAGCAATTCCTCTGTATGTACCGTTTCGCAGGCTTCAAAGTCAGCAGCATAGCGTGGTGCGATTTGGTAGAAATCGTCATAAGGTGCCGCATTATCAAATTGCCAACCGAGCCCTGTAATATTCACTAAGCCCGTTGGAGCGGCTTGCTCAAATATATTCGTTTGTTCATCCACGCGCACTAGATACTCGCGCCCACTATTAGGCTCTACAAAAGTGATGTTAAAGGCATTGTTCATAGGCATCCAATTAGCCGTATCAATAGTAGCTAGTTGTAGACAATTAATTTTGATAAGTTGCGATTCAGTATCTTCCCCTAAGTCCGTTACTTCGGTAGGTGCAAAAAGGGCATTGCCTGCAGAGATAAAGCGTAAGGAGTCAGGAAAAATCTGCGTAATGCCATTAAAGAAACTAATTTCACCCTTAATCGCTATTCGATCGCCTTCCGTTACCGTATAGCCAAAGTCAATAGGGCTGAACACGCCAATGCCATCATTATTATCATCAATCAAGGTGAATTGCAGGTCATTGCCTGCGCGTAAATTAGTACCATATACCACCCCTTCCAATTCGCAGGTCACGCGCAAGGAATCAGGCTCGCCCTCTGCATTATTTGTTGTTACTTGCCCAATTGTATAAGCAGGATACGTACGAATTTCTTCCACTACTTCTACCGAAATATCCATCGCTGAACGTGGGAAGAGTTGGTAGCCTCCATCATAAGGCGCACTATTATCGAATTGTCCACCTACGCCTATTACATCAAAAGTGCCTTCGGGTGCGCTGAGGTTGTATAAATCAGTATTATTATCCACCCGAACGGTAAAAATATTCGTCCCGTCAGTCATATCGACATTAAAACCCGAACCCTGTCCCGTCCATTGATTGGCATCTACCAGAGATACATCTTTAATTGTTACGAGTTGCGACTCGGTAGCCTCATTCAATTCCGTAATTGGAGTTGGCTCTTGTAGTGCATTCCCTTCGGACATTAGACCAATACTGTCAGGGATAATTTCCGTCAAGCCATTGAAAAAATCTACTGTTCCTTGAATGACGAGTTCGTCACCTAGCTTTGCATTGTAGCCTTCAAAATCGCTTGAAAAAACGGTGACACCTGCATTTTCTTCGTCAATCAATACAAACTGTAGTCCCGATGTACGAAAGCTAGGACTATGCACAATACCCCGAATTTCGCAAGTGCTTCCTGATAGCTCAGGTACACCATCGGCATCATTTACACGTAGTTCGCTAATACTTCGCATGGTGTACTGTGCCTGTAAACCTAGTGTACATAAAAACAAGATAGAAATGGTAGATAAGAGCTTCATTTGCTAGATAATTTTATTAGTGAAAAGTGATAGTTCGACTCGAAAAATTGAACTATGCCCGCCTGCTACACCAACGGGCAGGTAAGGCATATAAGATCATATAAAATACGACAAAGTGCTACTTATATGCCTTTCAATAAAAGCAAACCCAAGTGGTAAAAGCGATTTTACTTTGGCAATAATTGTTTCAATGCCTGACTTACATCCGTAGTTGGCAAATTACAGACTTTATTTTGGCAAACATAAATCATGCTTTCGTCTTGCAATTTATTTTTGAGCAGTTCTAATGTGCCTTCATCCTTGCCGCCTAATAAGATAGCGTTCGGTAAGTAATTTTGCATCAATACATCACGTTTTGCTGCTGCCTCCTCTCCTAAAATAGCGACTTCATAAGGCGGTTGCACCATATCCTGATACAATTGCAACCAATTGGAATAGAAACTAGGGCTTTCTGATGTTTCCAGCGTACTGCTCATATTATTGAGCATTTGCGTGGCTTTACCCAAGTAGTCACTATTATAAAAATATAATCCCAAACGATGTAAGTTGCGCGCCATCATGGAGTTAGAGCCAGGAATGACATTGTCGCTCGTCTCTTGTTTTTGCGCTATCAAAGGCGGGTCTAGGTCGGAGGTATAGTTGAATAAGCCCGTTTCACTATCATAAAAATGGGCTAGAGTATAATCCAATAAATCACGTGCCTCATAGAGCCATTTTTCTTCAAAAGTTACTTCATAGAGCGAAGTGAATGCTTGCATAAGCAGGGCGTAATCATCCAAAAAGGCATTAATCACCGATTTCCCATCCTTAAAATTCCGATTCAAGCGATGGTCGGATTGTAGCATCGTGTTCGTGAGAAAGTTCGCATTTTTCAAAGCAGTAGCTAAGTATTTTTCATCGCCCAAGGCTTTATAGGCATCAATATAGCCTTGCAACATGAGTCCATTCCAAGCGGTCAATACTTTATCATCTAAACCAGGACGAATACGCGTACTTCGCACTTCAAAAAGTGTTGCTTTGGCATCCGAAAGGAGTTTGACTAGTTCCGCTTCACTTATGCTATACTTTTCAGCAATTTTCGTATTTTCTGCGTGTCGGTAAAGAATATTAGTATGTTCCCAATTCCCTCTTTCGCTCACTTGATAGTAGTCATTGAAGATTTTTGCAGTTTGTTCATCTCCTAAAAGAGAATCTATTTCCGATTTAGACCACACATAGAATTTGCCTTCCACGCCCTCACTATCTGCATCCAATGAGGAGTAAAAACCACCTTCAGGATGCGTCAATTCACGCTCAATAAAATCCAGCGTTTCCACGAGTACTTGTTTATAAAGTGGCTTCTTCGTGAGTTGATAGGCTTGTGCATATAGACTCACCAATTGCCCATTATCATAAAGCATTTTCTCGAAGTGTGGCACGTGCCAGCGATCATCTACGGAGTAGCGCGCAAAACCACCTCCAAGATGGTCATAAATGCCACCAAATGCCATATTATCAAGCGTAGTCAGTACGGCATCTAGGGCTTTGGTATTGCCTGTCTGATAATGACTTTTGAGCAAATATTGATAATTGTTGGGCATGGGAAATTTGGGTGCGCCTTTGCGTCCGCCGCGCTGCATATCTATGGTGCTTAAGAAGTTTTTGGTGCTTGTTTCCAGCTTTTCTGCACTAAAGTCGGGTGCTGAACTATTGAATTGCACCTGCCCCGATGTTTGCACGCCTTGTGTGAGTTGGGTAGCATATTCTTCCATTTTGCTACGGTCTTTTTGGTAAGCATCTACGAAGTAGGTTAGGACTTCCATCCATCCTTTTTTAGGGAAGTAAGTCCCTGCCCATACTGGCCGCCCATCGGGTAGCGCGAAGGCATTCAAGGGCCAGCCACAACTTTTATTAGTAGCTAAATGACAGGCACTCATATATACATCATCTACATCGGGTCGTTCTTCGCGGTCTATTTTTATGGGGATAAAATGTTCATTCATAATGCGCGCTACAGTAGTATCTTCAAAGCTTTCATGCTCCATCACATGGCACCAATGGCAAGCCGAATAACCTACGCTAATGAGTAGCATTTTGTCCTCTTTTTGGGCGCGTTCCAATACCTCCGCCTTCCACGGATTCCAATTTACTGGATTGTGAGCATGTTGTAAAAGATAAGGGCTACTCTCGTGGATAAGTGCGTTGGTGTAGGCGTGTTCGCTTTGGGCAGTGCTATTAGGGGCATTACAAGCTAATAATAGCATAAGTACTAAACTGTAGACAGCGAATTGTTTCATGTCATTGTATTTGCGGCAAAAATAGGGCTTTTTAGGATATGGAGAAGCACTCAATGAGTGAATGAGGAAATTTTGAATGAGTGAATAATTCTAAATTTTATTCGCTCATTCTATCATTCTATCATTCACTCACTCATTGAGTATTACCTATTCGCCAACTATTTCACATTCGCATTCACCCAAGTCATTACCTCTTGTGTGTTTTTTCCTGCAACTGCCTCAGGTAGCTCAATACGCTTTTTGGTTTGCATATCTACAGCTATCGCAGTTTTCTGTTCATTTTTCATGCGAAGCACTACATAGCGACTAGTTCTTGCGCTTTTTGTCAGTTGTGTGTTTACTGCGGTTGGAGATTCCGTGAGCGTATTTAGCGCGAAACTGCGATTTTCTGCATTATATTCAGGTACAATAGCATATTGCTTGTCGTCCTCTGCCTTTAGTACGAAGAGCGAAGAAAAATCGCGTTCCGATACCTTGTATTCAGCAAGTGGTTGCTCTTGTTTTGGAGATGTAGGAATGGTTAAATTATAGACAAATGGTCCAATATCTTCCGAATAGCCCACCACGTAGCGACCGATTGTTTCCATTTGTAAAATATTGCCCGATTGTGCATCATCTAGGTAGCGTTGTCCTCTGAATTGTGGCTTCAAGGCAGGCGATAGCAGATTATTATCTAGGTCGTACACATAGAATTGCCCTGTGCCTAAGATGCCTACCAATCGTCTATCCATAGAGTCTACGCCCATAAGGTAATACGGATAATCAGGACTGACATTGACGGGCAATTCTTCATTGAAAATAACTTCGCAAGTCTCCGAGTTATAGACGCGTACCAAACGATGACTTTCTCCGAAATCAGGGTCTTCTGTGGTTTCATCTGCAACGATAGCTACTAAGCGATCGCGTTCAGGAATCCATTTTTGATTGTTTTCTAGTACATTATCCGTTACTTTGCAATTGAGTTTTTTGAAACTGGTAATGTTAAACTGCTCTACTGCATCAATATCGGCTTGGTCTTGCACAACTTCCGTGCGCGCATTTGCATCTATTGGGGTAGGGGTGTCCGCACTTTCTGAGTTTGCGGTGTCGTCCAAACAAGCAGCACTACTCAGTACTAATACGATGTATAAGAAATGCTTATATCTATTCATAAATTTGATGTTTTCAATTAAGTAGATGTGAGATGTAAGATATTAGACTTGTGTCTTGCAAATTCACATATCTACTTACGTTTTGTTATTTAGTTATGGTTGCACAACCATCTTTTTTCAAAAGAAAAAATAAAAATACGATTTCGATTTGAATAAAGTTAGCTAAATTTTAGCTTTGGTGCTGGAATAGCATAATAAGTCAAATGAATTTCGGTTATTTGAGTAAATATATCGCATACAAAGTATAGCTACAACAGTTTACGCATTGTCCTTATTATCCATTTACAATTTACAAAGCAGCCTTGACGAAGCAACTTGTAATCATACCAACATATAATGAACGCGAAAATATTGTCCGAATTATAGAGACGATATTTGCCTTGCCTGTCGACTTTGAGTTGTTGGTGGTAGATGATGGTTCGCCCGACGGCACGGCTACTTTGGTGAAAGGATTGCAACAAACCTATCCTAATCGCTTACATATCTTAGAACGTTCTGGGAAGTTGGGTTTAGGCACGGCTTATATCGCAGGTTTTCGTTGGGGCTTGGCGCGCGCTTATGATAGCTTTTTTGAGATAGATGCCGATTTTTCCCATAATCCAAAAGATTTAGTGCGCCTGCACGAAGCGATTCAAGCGGGGGCAGACGTGGCAGTTGGTTCGCGTTATGTGAAGCATGGCAAAGTAGAAAATTGGCCTTTCGATAGAATCGCGCTCTCCTATGGTGCATCCTTATATGTACGCCTCATCACTTGGATGCGCGTGAAAGACCCTACCGCAGGTTTTGTTGGTTATCGCCGAACGGTACTGGAAACGATAGATTTGGATAAAATTCGCTTTATTGGCTATGCCTTTCAGATAGAAATGAAATTTGCGGCTTATCAACTCGGCTTCAAAATTGTAGAAATTCCTATCACGTTTATAGATAGGGTAGAGGGGACATCCAAAATGTCAGGTGGTATTGTGAACGAGGCGATTAAGGGCGTGCTACAAATGCGCTGGCAGACTTTATTTGGAGCGTATCGTTATGATTAATTTTTAATTTTATTGAACCATATAAGGCATATAAGGACACATAAGGCTGAAACTTAAGTATGCCTTATATGGTTCAATAAAATCAATATTTCGCTATGGATTGTCTTGCTATTACTTCACCTTCATGCTCTATCATAAACCAGTACATTCCAGCTTGTAAATGACTCAAATCCACAGGAATAGTATTTGCTCCTGCTTCCAGATTCAACACACGTTCCACTACTTTTTGCCCTTTCAAATCATAGCCTCGCAGCCTTGCTACTAGGGTTTTCTCCACTTCTATATCTAGCATGGCATCCGTTGTAATAGGATTTGGATAGCTATTGAAAAGCGTAATCGTTACATCCTCCTCTAGCGTAGGATTCCCTAAGTCATTTTCATCTTCTTCAAGCGGATATTTAAACATCGAACGTCCATAAGTAGAAGCCACTAAGCTACGCGAAGGCTCATGTAGTACCAAGTCCGAAACGACCGTTATCGGCATATCTTTGCCCAATAGCTCCCAATGTTCGCCGCGATTATAAGTCACCCAAACACCTAAGTCCGTAGCTACATAGATATGCCCATCATGTTCATAGTCGAGCAGGACTTCATTAATGGGCACTTCTGGCAAATTCGATGAAATATCAAACCAATTGCCGCCACCATCGCGGGTAACGAGGATATGCGGCTGATAATCCATGCGACGATAACCTGAAAAAGTGACATAAGCAGTATAAGCATCCGTTCGGTCTACAGCAAGTCCCGTTACATAACGATTGGGTAAGCTATCCGATACCAAACGCCAAGTTTCTCCTAAGTCATTGGTCATCTGCACATTACCATCGTCGGTACCGACATAGATGATGTTTTCATTGCTCGGAGCTACTGCAATGCTAGTGATTGTTCCATATTTTTGAGTGCCACTTTCGTGTTCGCCCTTTGTCAAATCTTCACTAATAGGTGTCCAACTAGAAGCCCTTGAAGCCGAACGATAGAGCCGTTGCGAACCATAATACAGTACTTCACTATCGGAAGGGTCGAAGACGACAGGCGTATTCCAATTATTTCTATCACTACTAGCGATACCATCCATTTTTTGCTGAAAACTCGCACCACCATTCAACGAACGGAAGAAATTACCCCATTGATATTCCGCATACACAATCTCTGAATTTGTCGGGTCTACTAAAGTATGGAAACCATCGCCACCGAGTATTTTTATCCAGCCATTAATATTATTATCGCCCATTTTCAGCGTACCATTATCCTGCGCGCCGCCATAATAAGCAGCTTGCTCATCTTGCGATACTTCGCATTGGTAGAATTGGGTAATGGGCAAATCATCACAATGCTCCCAATTCGTACCACCATCTTGCGAAATGTAGATGCCACCATCATTACCCGCCACTAGGAAATCCGAATTTTGTGGGTGAATAGCTAGCGCGTGTTGATCTACATGCATACCATTGGTAATAACTTTCCAATCGCGTCCACCATTTGTTGTTTTGAATAAATTAATGGCTAAGACATAAGCTACATCCGAATTATTAGGGTCTACGCGGACATTGCCAAAGTACCAACCAAAGGTGCTATATGAGCCAATCAATTGAAAACGCGAAGTTTCCGACCAAGAATCACCACCATCTGTAGATTTGAATAAGCCGTCGAATTCGTTTGTTACTACATCTTTCGTGAAGCTGGCATAAAGCGTATTTGGCTCAGAATGCGAAAGTGCGATGCCGATGCGTCCTCTATTGTCGCGGTTAGCTTGCGGAAGTCCTGTTTCTAGGCGTTGCCAAGTTTCGCCTCCATCGCGGCTGCGGTAGATGCTTGAACTTTGCCCACCATATTCTCTGCCCCACGGTTGGCGTACGCGTTCCCACATGGCGGCATAAATAATGTCTGGATTCCAGGGATTCACCGCTACATCAATACAACTTGTCGTTTCATTGAGGAAAAGAATTTGCTGCCAAGTTTCGCCGCCATCACGAGTGCGATATAAGCCGCGTTCTTCACTACCACCGTATACAGGGCCAGTAGTGGCTACTAGTACATGCTTTTCATCTTGTGGGTCAATGACAATGCGCCCTACATGGAAGCTGCCTTTCAGCCCGATATTTTTCCAAGTACGTCCGCTATCTTCGGATTTGTAAATGCCATCACCAAAAAACGCACCTGAACCACCTGAAGCATTAGCTTCGCCCGTGCCTACATAGAGTACACGCGGATTAGAAGGCGCAAGCGCGATAGCTCCAATCGAAAGTCGTGCCATATCATCGAATATAGGTCGCCAGGATTGGCCTTTATCCCACGATTTGAACACGCCACCAACGGCAGTACCCGCATAAATGACATCCTGATTTTGAGGATGCAGCGCAATGCTGGTCACGCGTCCTCCGATATTGGTTGGCCCAACTTCTTGCCATGCTCTATCGGAGCGTTTTTCTAAGGTTTGCAGTTCGCGGACTTCCTCAAGAGCTTGGGAATAGACTTTGCTATTAATGCCTTGATAGGGATAGCTGCGCTGATGCAAAAACCACTCATCGGGTATTTCCTCTTTTTGTTCTTTGTGGTCGGGACTTGAAGTAGAAAACATGTAGATAGCGGCGGTGGCTAAGGCTACAGTCAGGATGCTCGTGTAAAATATTATTCTCATAGACTTAAGCATAGGTAAATTCGCAATGGATTAATTTAGATGTCAGAATTTTTAGATATGAGATATGAGACTCTGAATTGGAAACATACTAATCCTTCATGCTTCTTACATTAAAAATAAAATAGGATTGTTCTCAAACTCAAGTAAACTTTATTAAAAGGTAGATTTTTTTTAAGGAAAGAAAGGTCTCATATCTAACATCTGATAATCTTAGATCTATCAATGAGCGTAAAGATAGCTTTAATAACACATATCACAAACCATAATATGGTAAAAATTTGCTTGTTAATGTACACAAAAGAACAGGATGTATTTAATTTAAATGATTATTAATCATAAATATATATAAATTAAAAATGTTTAATTGGATGCTCCCCAGAATTGCTCATAAATTGCCGACAATAGCACGGCTAATCCTAAGGAGGGTAATAAATTTTCGATATTAATCGTACCTAATTGCAATAAATTAATCCCGATTCCAATAATGAGCATGCCGCCTACGGCACTTAGTATTGCGATAATTTTTTCGGTAAAAAGACTTTGTAATTGTACTGCCAGCACGGTCATACCGCCTTGAAAAATAAGCATGGGAATTATGGAAAATAATACGCCTATACCATAAGTAGAGGCAAATGCGATAGAAGTAATGCCATCGAGCAGCGATTTTACCATCAGCAATTCCCGCTTACCTGATATGCCTTCTTCAATTGCCCCAACGATGGTCATCGAGCCAATGCAAAAGAGCAAAAAGGCAGTTATCAAACCTTCCGTAAAATTTTCGCTACTGATGTGTAGGCTGGTTTTTAGGCTTTCGCTAAGGCTTTGCAAGCCTGCATCCAATTGGATGAGTTCTCCAAAAACACCACCACCAATCAGACTAAAAATCAGAATCAAAAGATAGCCATCAGGAATTTTTAGACTCATTTGCATGCCTATCAAAATGGTACTCAATCCGATAGCTTGAAAAATAATGGCTTGAATATTGCTTGGAAAGCTATTTTGCAGATACATCCCAATGAGGCTGCCGATAGTCACCGTTGCCATATTGATGAATGTCCCGATAGGTAATTTTGCGCGCATAGTGTGAGTGTTTGAGGCAAAGAAAGCGAAGAAAAATAGTTTTATGAGGCTTTTAGACTGTAAAATTGCGTTGGCTTTAAGCTAAAAACTGTAACTTCGATGCTGTCATTTATCTTAAGTAGTCGAGTTTAAATAATTTCTTGTTGCTATTGAGTTGATTTTTTTGAAGGGCAAGGCAAAAATTATTAGCATCCTTATTGGCTGGTCATAATTTTTAACGCTGTCATTCAGAAAAAGCAGCCAATAGTAGCGGAAAGTATTTAGACTCGACTACTTATATGTACTTATGTGCCTTATATGGTTCAAAAAGAAAACAAAACTCAAACCACAATGATGAAGTACTACATCTTTGGTCTTGCTTTGGTATGTTGTGTGGCGTGTACAAGTGGCAATAGCGACACCACAACTACTGAAACAGACACAAACACGACTACTGAAATAAGCAAAGCAGACGCTTTATTAAGCAAATACATCCCTGTGAAACTCACCGCAGATGTAAGCCACCTCAGCGATAAGCAAAAGGATATGGTTCGCATATTGATAGATGCCGCTGACCGCATGAATGAACTCTTTTGGTATGAGGCTTATGGGGATAAGGCGGACTTAATGGAAAATGTGAAAGATGAAAAACTCCAAAAATTCATCCATATCAACTATGGACCCTGGGATAGATTGGATGGCAATGCTGCCTTCATAGATGGAGTAGGGGAGAAGCCCACAGGTGCAAACTACTACCCAAGGGATATGACGAAAGAAGAGTTTGAAGCAGCCGATTTAGCAGATAAAAGTAGCCTTTATACCTTTTTGCGTCGCAATGAAGCAGGCGAATTGATGACCGTACCCTATCATGTGCAGTTCAAAGAGCAAGTGACAAAGGTTTCCGATTTGCTACGCCAAGCTGCTGATCTGGCAGAAGATGCAGGCTTGAAAAAATACCTCAGCCTTCGTGCAGATGCGATGCTAAACGACGATTATCAGCCAAGCGATATGGCATGGATGGATATGAAAACCAACCCGATAGATATAGTGATTGGCCCGATTGAAACCTATGAAGACCAGCTCTTTGGTTACAAAGCGGCACATGAAGGCTATGTGTTGCTAAAGGACATGGATTGGAGTGCACGTTTGGAAAAATACGCTGCTTTTCTGCCTAATTTACAAGAAGGCATTCCTGCGCCTGATGCCTACAAGCAAGAAAAACCTGGCAGCGATGCTGATTTGAATGCCTACGATGTGGTCTACTATGCAGGCGATTGCAATGCGGGCAGCAAAACCATCGCTATCAATCTACCGAATGATGAGGAAGTACAATTGCAAAAAGGCGCGCGTCGCTTGCAATTGAAAAATACGATGCGCGCAAAATTTGACAAGATTTTAGTCCCTATCTCAAAAGTATTGATAGACGAATCGCAGCGCAAACACATTACCTTCGATGCCTTCTTTGGCAATACCATGTTCCATGAAGTGGCACATGGTTTAGGCATCAAAAATACGATTAATGGCAAAGGCACGGTGCGCGAATCTTTGAAGGAACACGCCTCAGCATTAGAAGAAGGCAAAGCGGATATTTTGGGACTCTATATGGTGCAACAACTCCACGCAAAAGGCGAAATAGAGGGTGATATGAAGGATTATTATACCACCTTTATGGCGGGTATTTTCCGTTCGGTGCGCTTTGGGGCATCTAGCGCGCATGGCAAGGCGAATATGATTCGGTTCAACTTTTTTGAGGAAGCAGGGGCCTTTACCCGTGATGCGGAAACGGGCGTGTATACAGTCGATTATGAAAAGCTGGAAGCCTCTACCAACGCGCTCTCAGAAATCATCCTCACCCTACAAGGCGATGGCGATTATGCAGGCGTAGCCAAGCTCGTGGCGGAAAAAGGTAAAATAGGAACGCAACTCCAAGCCGATTTAGACCGTTTGCAAGAGGAGGGCATCCCTGTGGATATTATCTTTGAGCAGGGTGTGGAGGTGCTGGGGTTGTAAATCGTTTTGAACTATGACATATTTAGCAAATATGTCATAGTTCTTTAGATAAATTAACACTATGAGGTTTGACCTTAGAGGATATTTACAGCCACCAGAAGCAATAGAGTTAGAATTGTCTGAATTCAAACAAAGTTTTGTAGATGAATTTTATAATAGTGAAACCAGAGTAGATTTGTATAATACTTTTGAAGCATATCGTATTGCTTTTGAAGAAGAAGTGACATCAAGCTATTTATTTTGGATTGGAGGAAGTTACACGACTAAAAAAATAAACCCGCGTGACTTGGACTTAGTTGTTTTTATAGATTACGCTATTTTTGAGGAAAAAGCAGAATTGATTAGGCAGAAATATGGAAAATCGTCTACAGCTTTCGATGATATAGATAGCTATGTGGTGGCGGTTTACCCCGAAGACCATCCGAAATTTGCTTTGTATAGAGGGAATTATTTATATTGGTATAGCTTTCTAACTTTAACAAAGAAGAATAGAGCAAGAAAACAATTTAAACGAGGGATTGTGTCTATAGTCTCCTAAGTATAAATTCTTATGACAGAACAAGCATTACATACTGTAGAAGATAGAGCAAC
>JAHDCQ010000015.1:36346-38022 GCA_020629845.1 Saprospiraceae bacterium
AAGTATAAATTCTTATGACAGAACAAGCATTACATACTGTAGAAGATAGAGCAACATTGATTAGTGATTTAATAGAACAGGTCATTAAGGTGGATGAGTTGCTTAAAATTCATCGTAAACACAAAGCACATCCAGTAGAAACGGAACAAATTTTACTGTTGCGTACAGAGTTTACAAATGCTCTGAATAAATTGCTATTGCCTTACCAATTAGAAATTAGAGAGAAAGCAGCATAGTTTTGCTTGCTCAATAAATTGTCCATAGAACATGAAATATTTACCGATTACATTACTTTTTTTACCCTGTTTACTGCTTGCACAAATGAGCATAGGCGGCAAACCCCTGAGTTTTTATCCCGAATTTCAAAAAGCTTATGGCGAACAAGTTCTCATACCTATTTCCATCCAAAAGCCTCCACTAAAAGATAAGCCTGACCCGCGCCTTGTGGCGTTTCCAATCGCCGTAGATTTTGATATGGAAAGCGATGGTGAATGGACAGTAATGAGCAATGGCGACCGCTTATGGCGATTACATGTACAAGTAAAAAATGCAGCAAGCTTGAGCGTTTTATACGATGATTTCTACCTGCCAAAAGGCGCGAAATTTTATGCTTATAGCTTAGATAAAACCCAAGTTCTAGGCGCGTATACCCGTCGAAATAATAGTAAATCGGGTCGTTTCATTACAGGAGAAATAGGAGGTGAAGACATTATTTTAGAATATTACGAACCTGCTGCTGCAAAAGGCGAGGGACGCATCCACATACAACGCGTAGACTATGCGCGATTGATGAATGAGGTGGGCTTTGGTTCATCGGCAGGCTGTCATATCAATATCAATTGCGATGAAGGCAGCGATTATCTAAGCGATAAGACAAGTGTGTGCCGTATGAGAATGGTATTCGAGGAAGGACAAGCCCTTTGTACAGGTACTTTGCTGAATAATACCCTGCAAGATGGCACGCCTTATTTACTTACTGCTTTTCACTGTGAATTTGAGCTTACGCCTATGTACGATCTTTGGCGATTCGATTGGCATTATGAAAGCATGATGTGTGAAACTCCGAATGATGAACCGAACTTTCTTTCCATGCTGGGCTGTAGTAAGCGGGCAGCTTGGGCGGATACGGATTTTATGCTCTTAGAGTTGAGCCACACCGTGCCGAAATCCTATGATGTGTATATGAGTGGTTGGAGCAGGGAATTAGGTGTGCCGTCGAGTGTGGTGCATATTCATCATCCGAGAGGTGATATTAAGAAAATTTCGCTGGATGGTACGGGCGGCAATTTGCATCCTGAAGCAATCAATTGGAATTTTGATGGCGAATCGGGCATTGACCGTACTACGCCTGACCATCATCATTTTATCAATATTTTTACAGAGAATAATGGCACTTTTGAGCAAGGATCATCGGGTAGTGCTTTGCTGGATGAGAACAAACGGGTAGTAGGCTTGCTAACGGGGGGATTTGAAGACACGCTTTGTCAGAATACTACGGCTTATTTTGGACGTTTAGCCTTATCTTGGGATGGTGGTGGTACGCCTGAAACACGCCTCAGCGATTGGCTTGATCCCACAGGCAGTAGCGCACGAACTGTGGATGCAATCCGTAATCCGATAAATACAGACTTCGTATTCTTACAAGGACGGGTCACTACACCCGAAGGCGAAGGCAT
>JAHDCQ010000277.1 GCA_020629845.1 Saprospiraceae bacterium
ACGCTATTAGTAATATTTATCCGTAAGTACATGCTGTCGCACAATTGTATGATTTGCTTCTCCCACCAATGAATTGGTGGGCTAAAACGATTTCGTGATAAAATTCAGCCCACCAATTCATTGGTGGGGGACGTATGCAAAAACATACATTGTAAATTTTTCAAGCGAAAAAGTGCAATTTGTTGTACACGCATTTAAACCCCACATCAGCAAAGTTTAGAACTCTTTTCGCATGTTTGAATTTCATTTTTAAACAATTTGTACAACTCAAATCAAATAAATATTTCTTTCCAATAAAATGCCTGAAATAGCAATAAATACTAGCATTTCGTATCTTTTCACTATAAAAACATCCTTTCTATAGAGCATCTTTTTTCCTAAAACAAAATATTTTTATTAAAACTTTTTGTTTTTATTTAACTTTTTGTTTTAACTTTGCGTTAGAAGAAGTATTAGAAAACATTTTAGCTCAAAAATTTAGGAAACGATGGAAAGATATGTTACACTTAGAGACAATTTGATGCTCCGCTACCCATTTGTACAGAAGCGTTCTACTTGGGTAAAGATTGGAATTGGATTAGTTGCCATATGGTTATTTTTACAAAAGGATGTATCCGTGCAATTGCACTTGAGCAACCCTGAACCCATAATGGCAGAATCCCATACCGCAGCAAGCGCACCACCTTCCGTCGCAGCTAAACAGACGAGTAATACCAGCCCAAAAAATACCTCAAGCAGCAGCCCAAAAGGAAAGGCAAAAGCGGTGAATATATCGCATAATCTAGCCAATACCTACTCGAATATGACATACAATGATAAGCGTTTTGCGACTAGCGAAAACGAGCGCGCTCGTGCCGAAAAGCGCAAAAAGCAATTGGCTTATGTCAAAAAATTCGAGAAAGTGGCAGTAGAAGAGATGAATAAATTTGGCATTCCTGCCAGCATCACCCTCGCTCAAGGCTTGATAGAGAGTAACTGTGGCGATAGCCGTTTGGCTACCAAAAACAAAAACCATTTCGGGATGAAGTGCTTCTCTAAAAAGTGCAAAAAAGGGCATTGCAGCAATTTCACCGACGATTCGCATAAGGACTTTTTCCGCATCTATAAATCGGCTTGGGAGAGCTATCGCGCACATAGTAATTTGCTAATGGGTAAACGCTACAAAGGGCTTCAAAAGCATGGGACATCAGACTATGTAGCTTGGGCAAAAGGCTTGAAAAAAGCAGGTTATGCCACCGATCCACACTATGCGGGTAAGCTAATTTCGATAATCGAAAATTTAGAATTGTACGAATATGATAAGTAGCACGGGGAACGGTTTATGGTCAAAGCAACTTTGCTAGACGAGTATTTTACCGTAACTTTAGACCTCAAAAATCAAGCATAAATGGCAATATCCACAGCAACGAAAGAACGTTACACTATTCCAGCTTATCAGGCTTTGGAAGCTAAGGACGGCATACGTTATGAGTATGACGACGGCTTAGTGCGCGCTATGAGTGGTGGTACAATTAATCATTCCACGCTTGGTACCAATATGACTACCATTTTGAGTAATTTGGTAGCTGCTAAAGGCATGAATTGTCGAACATTTAATAGTGATTTAAAAATTTATATGCCTACTTTTAACGCCTTTGTATATGCTGATGCTTTGTTAGTTTGTGGAGATATTAAAAGTTCAGATACGGATGAAAATGCGATAATAAATCCTGTTTTAGTGGTAGAAGTATTATCAAAAAGTACGGAGCGTTATGATAGAGGTGATAAATTTCATAAATATTGCTCTTTACCTTCCTTCAAGGAATATGTACTTATTGACCAATACAAAGCGGTAGTAGATGTACTATATAAAGCAGATGCTTCTTATTGGAAAATGACCACAGCTATCGGCTTAGAGGATAGTTTTTACTTGCATACTTTGGATGCCAATATTCCTATGCAACAATTATACGATGGCACACAGCGATTATTGCCGCCTTTATTTAAAATGGATTTGGATTAAAAATATAAGTCTACATTCAAAAAAAATCGCGTTCTTCGCAGGCGATTTAAGGAAACGATTTAGCAGCGCAATAGCCCGCTAAATCGTTTCGTTTTTTGGAAGTACTTGGGAGGAGCAAAGTCTCACATCTCACATCTGTCAATCTCACATCTGAAAAATGAAATATTGGTATTTAGCAATTGCTGCTTGTCTACTATATGCCTGCGGAGGCGAGAATACTGCTACTACAACAGAAACGGATGCGCCAAACTCTACCATAGTAGTAGGAAATCCTGCGATTGATGGGCTTTCGCGGCAAATAGCGCAAGAACCTGACAATCCTGCTTTGTATGCACAACGAGCAGCCGCGTTTTATCAAAATGAAGGCTATGACAATGCCATTGCCGACTTGCAAAAAGCCCTCTATATTGATTCCACGAATGTAGATTATCATCATTTGTTGGCAGATGTGTACATGGACTATTATCGTTCGCGCTTGGCATTAGCGACTATGGAACGCGCTGGCAGCCTTTATCCTGAGCGCATCCCTACCCTACTGAAACTCTGTGAATTTCAGATGATTTTGACCAAAAATAAAGAATCCTTAAAGACCATTGACCAAATTTTACGCATCGACCCGCAAAATGCGGAAGCTTACTTTATGATGGGCTTAAACTTCAAAGATATGGGCGATACCAATCGTGCTATCAATAGCTTCCAAGAAGCGGTAGAATTTGATTCGGATTTGCTAGATGGCTGGATTAATTTAGGGCAATTATTCGCAGCAAAAGAAAATCCTATTGCTGCGCGCTACTTTGATAATGCCATTCGGGTAGACTCTACAAGTATTGAGGCTTTACATGCTAAAGCCTACTACCTGGGCAATCAGCAAGATGACTTGGAAGGCGCGTTGGACTTGTATAAAACAATTAATCGCATTGACCCGCAATACGAGGAGGCATACTATAATGCTGGTTTGCTCTATTTGGATTTGGACAATGCAGCAGCAGCACAGCAGCAATTTGACCTTGCCATTAAGATGTCCCCCACGCATATTCGTGCCTACTATTATCGGGGCTTGACACATGAAATGCTAGGTGATTTTGGGCAAGCGAAAAGCGATTTTGAGCAGGCTCTCCGTATGGCTCCTGAATATGAAGCTGCACAAGAGGCTTTGGGACGGATTTCGAGTTAAGAGCATGTTTTAAAAACTATCCATACACCTCCAACATCCCCTTCAAATCCTCTAGAGTATTGGCATCTTTCACCGCTTTATCTTTGCGCCAACGCAACATACGCGGAAAGCGCAAAGCCACACCTGATTTATGGCGCGTAGAAGCACGAATCCCTTCAAATGCCAGCTCGAATACATGCTGTGGACGCACACTACGCACTGGTCCAAATCGCTCTAGTGTATTTTGGCGTACCCAAGCGGTAATTTCTTTAAACTCCTTATCCGTAAGTCCAGAGTAGGCTTTGGTAAATGGCACTAAGCGATCACCATCACGAACGGCAAAGGTATAGTCGGTAAAGAGATTGGCTCGTCGCCCAGAGCCGCGTTGAGCATAAATCAATACGGCATCTATGGTCAGCGGGTCTATTTTCCATTTCCACCAATCGCCGCGCTTGCGCCCTACTTGATAAGGCGCATTTTTGCGTTTTAGCATTAAGCCCTCGCATTTATCTTGGCGCGCATTGGCCCGAATTTTAGCTAAATCGACCCAAGTGTCGGCTTGTACGATTTTAGATACTTGCACGATGCCTTGCGTATCATGCTCGCTTAGGAGATTTTCGAGTAAGCTACGTCGTTCTGATATGGGGCGTTTCCGAAGGTCTTCGCCCCATAGTTCTAGTAGGTCATAAGCCATCAAAATAATGGGAGCTTGCAATAATATTTTCTTGCCTAATTTCTTCCGTCCAATACGTGTTTGGAGTATATTGAAGGTAAGGATTTCCCCATTCTTATAGGGTAAAATTTCCCCATCCAATACGGTGCCATTCGGCAATAAATCTGCTAAAGGATGGTACTCTGGAAAGCGATCCGTCATCAGTTCCTCTCCCCTACTCCACACAAATAACTCGCCTTCGCGCACGATGACTTGGCCACGTATGCCATCCCATTTACGTTCGGCTTGCCAATCCGATACTGCACCGAGACTTTCAGGCGCATCCTCAAGGGCATAAGCGAGATAAAAAGGATAAGGCTTAGAGATGTCATCTGAAGGATTTTCGGTGAGTATAAGCGTCTCAAAAGTGGTGCTGTCAGGTGTCCAATCGCCCATGAGTCGGTGGGCGAGTTGGCTTTGTTCCACTTCTACCGCTTGGGCAAGGGCGCGGGTCATGAGTTTTTGGGACACACCTACTCTGAAACCACCTGTAATGATTTTATTAAAGACAAAACGTTCGGTCTTATTCAATTGTGACCATGCTGCATTCACGGCCGCTTGTTTTTCAGTATCTTCTTTGCCTTCTAGGGCTTTTATATATTCAATCCAATAGGTCAAGCTATGTGTACTAACTTGGGTGGCTTGGGGCAAAATGAGGGCGATTGTTTCCGCCAAATCGCCTGTGATACCATAAGATTCTTCAAATAACCAAAGTGGAATGCCACTTGCCTCAGCAGCCCAAGCGCGGAGCAATGTCGTATTTACGGTGCGTTTCAGACGGCGATGTGACAACAGGGCTATTGTCCAAAGTTTATCTTTTTCCTCCGCTACTTTAAAGTACTCGACAAGAGCTGCGACTTTTAGCTTGGTCTTGGTGGTTTGGTCGAGTTGTATAAATAAGTGCGCGAAGTGTTTCATTGCTAGACTTTAGAGACTTTTTGAATAATACCAATCCATGTTCAAAAGTTGTATTAAGCTGGATATGGATTGGTATAATGCTAAATATACAGTAATTATTCAGAAGAGAGAGCAGAGACCACTTTGTTGAGAGAATAGAGACTTAAAATACGACTTTTTCATCATCCTTGTCTCTGTTCTCACAGTGAAACGGTCTCTGCTCTCTGTTCTACTGAATAGTTATAATATCCAAACAAAAAGGACTCCCCAAAAACGGGAAGCCCTCGACACAACAAACAATACTTGCTGTACTACTTTTTTCTTTAGATTTTTTTAGGAATGAAAGGTATTGGAGAGTTAAGTTTTTTTTTATAAAAAAGAAAGAACACACAGTTTCCCGCAAAGCAGGTATAATTATCAATTGTTAATTAAAAACCGTGCATTCTTTCAATTTGACGTTTTCTTCCTACCACCTCATCTAATTAGTGGTTGTAGTGTTGTATCTTAATATTGAATTATAGGACTGCAAAATTGCCAAGTTAGCCATCAAATCTTTCGATTCTATACTATAATTTAGCCATTTCGCAATCCAATAATTCCTTTATAAAACTGGAATATTACCAGCGTATCTGTTCGTATTAGTAAACTAATTTAGTTGGTAGTCATCCGCCCGAAGGCGAACAACTACCATACTATTCGATGACTACTGCTGTAGCTTGATCATCTTCTTCGTAGCGGTGAATGTATCCGTACTTAAACGGTAGTACAATACCCCTGCATTTGGAAGATTAGTCAAGTCAATTTCAACAGCGTGTCTTCCTGCCGTATAAGAATCCTTGATTGTTCTCAATATCTTACCTGAAAGGTCTAGTACCTCAAGTGTTCCTTGAGTAGCCTCTGGCAAGTAGAAACCAACCGTGGTCTTATTATCAAATGGGTTCGGCTCGTTCGGATACAGTTGCGCTTGTGCTAGTTTCGCACCTTCGTAAGTGAAGGCTACGTCCCAAAGCTCTGCGTTATTGCTGTATGCCTCAGCTACAGTACGTGCTGATGATACTTTCAGTACCTCGCTCAATACTGCGTCAGATTTCGCGTCTATCACTAATGTGAAGAGTACATCGTCTGCTGCTGCTTCGCCGTTCCAAGATGTTGTAATCGTGCCTGCTTCAAGCATACCGAAGTTTTCAAGTCCCACTACACCTGGCTCAATGCTCGTGATGTTCATCACGTTTGCATCGTAGTTCATTGTGTATTGGTAGCCTGTTACTTCGCTGATTGAGCTTGCACGTACTGGTACTTTGTATGTAGTACCTGAACTTAGCAAGGTCTCATTCATCTCGAATTCAAGCAATCCTGTAGCATTACGTCCTTCAACTGCTGCTGCGCTGCTAGGTGTAGCACTTGCGTTCAAGTCACCTATCTTGATAGCGATGAAGTTCGCATCTGTCACGCTTTCAGCGATATTGTTGAAGCTCATCACCTCTGGGATGAATCCAGCCCATGGGTTCTGCGGATCAATGAACTCGTAATGCTCTGGTATGAATCTCCATGACGTATTGTTCGGGAACGTTTCGTCTAGGTTCAAGATGAGTTTTCTCAACTGTACCATGTCGAATGTTGTAATCGTACCTGAATTATTAACATCAGCAGCGATCAACTTGTATGGTGAATCGAGTAGCTCGATACCCAAGATGTGCTTGCTCATTAATACTAGGTCGAATGTTGATACCCCGTTCAATGGCTGATCGTCGCGTTCTGGTGCAACCGTGTAGTCTTGCTCCATTAGGATGTTGTGGAACATGTAGTTACCCGCATTTCCGGTCATCTGGTCAGATGCCATAGCACCTGATAGATTCACTTCTACGAATTCTACTGCTTCATCTTCTTCCGTGTGGATGTTACCACCGATTACTGCACCTGGAGGCGTTGAGCAGTCTTCGTCACCATTGTTGGTTTGGATGACTACGAATGTCTCACAGTATGATACATTACCCGCTAGGTCTTGTACCCAAAGTTCTACTGGAACTGTTCCAATTTCACCATTCGCGCAAGAGAATACGCGGTTGATTGAATCTGGATGGATACGTGGATCAGCGAATGTCACCTTCAATTGACCTTGTGGTGTACAGTTATCGAAGCTACCTGCATCGAAGTCTGCTGCCCACAATTCTACTGTACC
>JAHDCQ010000016.1:0-30412 GCA_020629845.1 Saprospiraceae bacterium
ATATTGATAAACTGCTGCAAAGTTTCACGCCCTCGGAGGTGATTTTATCGAAGGAACAAAACCTGAAATTCACGGAAGAATTTGGGGACAAATTCTACGTTTTTCCCCTCGAAGATTGGGCATTTACCCATGATTTTACCCGCGAAAAACTCATTACCCACTTCGAGGTGCAGACCCTAAAAGGTTTTGGCATACAAGGCATGGATTTGGCACAAACCGCCGCAGGTGCAAGCCTCCATTATCTCGAAAGCACCGAAAACCGTAATCTGAAACACCTCACAGGCATCAGTCGCATACAGCCCGACCGCTATGTATGGCTCGACCGCTTCACGATACGCAATTTGGAGTTGCTGCACAGTCCGCATGAGTCGGGTGTGCCGCTCATTAAGATACTCGACCGCACGGTTTCACCTATGGGCGCGCGTCTGCTGAAAAAGTGGGTCGTGCTACCGCTGAAATCACAAAAAGCCATCGAAAGTCGCTTGGATATTGTGGATTATTTTTTGCAGAATCAGGAATTGATGCAAGAAATAGAACAATACATCCGACGCATGGGCGATTTGGAACGCTTGATTTCCAAAGTGCCACTTGGTAAAATCAATCCGCGTGAAGTGGTGCAATTGCGAAAGGCATTGGAAGCCATACAGCCTGTAAAGCAACAACTGCACGACACGAATAATCCCTACTTACAGAAAATTGCAGATGGACTGAATCCTTGCTCGGTGCTTTGCGAGCAAATCGAAAAGCAAGTGCTGCCCGAACCGCCCGTCAATCTCGCAAAAGGTGGCGTGATAGCCGATAATTTCAATCCCGAACTGGATGAACTTCGCAGCATCATAAAAAATGCGAAGGATTTGCTACTCGGTATTCAGCAAAAAGAAGCGGAACGCACAGGCATCGAAAAGCTAAAAATTGGCTTTAATAATGTCTTTGGCTACTATTTAGAAGTCACGAATAAGTATAAAAACAAAGGCTTAATCCCCGATGATTGGACGCGCAAACAGACCCTCACCAATTCGGAACGCTACATCACGGAGGAGCTAAAAGTGTTGGAAGCGAAGATTTTGGGTGCAGAGGAAAAGGTGCTGGCGTTGGAACAGCGATTGTTCGAGCAACTCATCGTTTATCTAGCCGATTATATACAGCCTGTGCAGTATAATGCGAGTCTGGTGGCGCGTTTGGATTGTATGATTGCTTTCGCGAAGGTGGCGCGACAGTTCAGCTATTGCCGCCCGACGCTAAATGAAGGCTTTGAAATAGACATTCGGCAGGGGCGACATCCTGTGATTGAGCAGCAACTCACGCTCGGCGAAACCTACGTCCCTAACGACGTTTTCCTAGACCGTGAAGGGCAGCAAGTCTTGATGATAACTGGTCCGAATATGGCTGGAAAATCGGCATTGCTACGGCAGACGGCTTTGATTTGTTTGATGGCACAAATGGGCGCGTTCGTACCTGCGGAAAGCGCGAATTTGGGGCTGATAGACAAGGTCTTTACGCGCGTGGGCGCATCGGATAATATCTCCTCGGGCGAATCTACCTTTATGGTGGAAATGAATGAAACGGCGAGTATTATGAACAATATCTCCGACCGTTCTTTGATACTCCTAGACGAAATCGGGCGCGGCACAAGCACCTACGATGGCATTTCGATAGCGTGGTCAATAGCAGAATTTTTGCACAATAATCCACAAGCACGACCCAAGACGCTTTTTGCGACGCACTACCACGAATTGAATGAATTGGCGAATAAATTTTCGCGCATCAAAAATTATCATATTGCCACCAAAGAAGTCGGGCAGAAGGTGATTTTCTTGCGGAAACTCGTTCCTGGTGGTAGTCAGCATAGCTTTGGGATTCATGTTGCAAAAATGGCAGGTATGCCGCGTAGCATCGTGGAACGCGCTTCGCATATCTTAGCACAATTGGAACAAAAATCTATCTCGACAGATGTTCAAACTATTGATGGAATCGCTACGCAAGCCGTAGATGCCAGCGAAATACCTGCTGCGCCCATGCAACTCAATATCTTCGAGGCAGAAGATGCGGTAGGCAAGCAACTGAAAACGGCTTTGGAGGGCTTGGATTTGAACTCCATGACTCCGATAGAGTGTATGATGAAGTTGAGTGCGTTGAAGAAGTTGATTGGGGAGGGATAATTTCTTATTTTTATCCTCGAATTCAGTTTAAACGTCAAAAACACGCCCAAATGAATAGACTATTAGAAGGGATGACAGGAAAATATCGAGCCTTAACGCTCATTTTACTGACTGCTTTTATTGTAGTTGGACTAACTGCATTTACCCAAAATCAAACTACGACCATCATCGTGAGTGTGGTGATTTGTGTATTTTTATTTATCACACGTCCTGTTTGGTTACCAGAAAGCCACGGAAAAACCAAAGTACGCGTACTTTCTTTGACGCTTGCTTTCGCCGCAATTGGAAGCTTCTTTTTTTGGAAGCAATTAGTACAAGAAGTAGCTGTTGGTTTCATTAAACAGTTTGATGCGGATATTGCGACTAAATTAGAACGTTTTGAGGTCGTTCCAGTGATAGCTTTGCTTTTTCTCCTTGTGGTTATTGCGCTTGTAAATTATTGGATGCGCGACAAAACTGCAATGGGTATTCATGAAAAACCAATCAAAGAAGATATTCCTGACCTTAATTTCAATGAATTACTTTTGTTAGTAGTAGGTGCCTTGTATGATGATTTGCGGAATATTGACAGAGAGACCAATTGGAGTGCTTCACTTTTTACGCCTTTGGACGCAGAGGTGGAAGTGACACGCGGCAGTAATCGTGAGAAGCGTGTAACGGATTTGCTGAAAGCCATTAAACGTTCCAAAGAACGCCTTTTTCTGGTTATTGGTGACCCTGGTTCTGGAAAAAGTGTGGCTTTGCGGAAGTTGGCACAAGATTTAGCAAAGGAAAACGAGGTCAAAAAGACGGGTAAAATCCCTGTTTACATCAACTTGAAGGAATGGGCGGTGGAAAAAGAATGGACGGAAGAAAAACCGCCTACCGTACATGAGTTGAATGAATTTGTGAAGGAAAACTTGATGGGGCGCGACATCGTGACCTCTAAGTTTTTCAGAGGTTATTATGATAGACTCTACGAAACGGGGCGTTTGTACTTCATTTTGGATTCTTTTGATGAAATCCCTGCGGTGCTCGATGAACAAGAAAATTCCGAACTCATCAAAAAGCTTTCGGCGGTTATTTTTAAGTTCTTGAAAGGAGCGCGCTCGAAAGAATCACAAGGGATTTTAGCTTCGCGAGTATTCCGTAAGCCTACACGTGACTTTCAGACTAATGTAACACTGGAAATTCGCCCCTTCACCGAACAGAAAATTATCAATACCCTGCGTCGCTCGAAGGTGTATAATGATGAATTGATAAAACGTCTCTTTAAAGAGCGTAGTGAACTCGTACCAGTAGCCCGTAACCCCTTTATGGCAACCTTGATTTCTGATTATGCTGAACACAATAATAACCGCCTCCCTGCGAACCAATCAGAAATGTACGAAAGCTACATTAGTCGAACACTGGACGCTTGCCAAAGCCGTATGGATAAGCGCGGTATCAGCAAATCTCAAATTATAGAATGCTGCATTGCCATTGCCGACTTGATGTTCAAAGAATATGGTTTAGAAGTCCCCATTCATAAAGTCCGAAACCGACTGTCCCACTTACCGATAGAAGATGCCATAGATGTATTGAAATTTGCCCGTCTCGGACGCTTGGGTAGCAGTGATGAAAGTCGCTTTAGCTTTGTACACCGTCGTTTTGCGGAGTATTTCGCTGTACAAAAAATGCTACAAGAAGACTATGCTGTCGATTTTGAAGCGATCCCCTCAGATTCACGTTATCGTGATGCTTTAGTCCTTTATTGTGAAGTAGCTGAGGAAGAAAAAGCTATTGCAATTGCAGATTTTTGCTGGTCTTGTATTCAAGATGCAGAGAATAGGACACGCTTGGAGGTGATACATGCGCTGCGGTTTTTGAATGATGCTTTTAAGGGGCGGAAGGAGCTTTTGATAAATTTTCAAGATGATTTAGGAAATTATATCATAGGTATAATAAATCAGCGAAAAAATATTTTGGAAATCAAACTTGCGACAGAGTCCCTTAATTTACTGGATGAGAAAATTTTTAAAATAGGATTGTATAATGCACTAATTATTCAGAATAATTGGGTAACTGAGACTGCTTTAAAATCTTGCCGTTCATTATCTCATATTGATTACGGTATTGAGGTGATGATATTGCGCTATGTTTTTAATCAAAAAATTATAGAATTACAGAAAAATTATTCTCAATTACAATTTTCATTTAGTCTTTCAGAAGCATTTAATAAGGTTAAATTAGCCTTGTTTCAAAGGAAAATAGCAGACTTTATGTTACTACTTTCTGTAGTTTCTTTCTCGTTTTATAGTATCACAATTACATTGGCTGTTACTGCATTAGTAATATTCTATTTTTTTACATTCAAAGATATCGAGGATGATACTATTAGGTACTTAATACTACAATTTATATTAATCTACTCAATGAACTCTATTTTAAATGGAAATCCTCCAAATTCATATTTAATAATACCTTCGATTTTTATGATTCCAATTCACTTCTTTATCAAACTTTCATTTTCAAATAAACGTTTTTGGCAAACACCTTCTGCCTTTGAATTTCAATCTTTCAAGCGAATTATTATTTTCTTCTCAGGTGCTCTAGTATTTTTTCTTTTTACGAGAAGGATTGAAGAATATATTCCTTTATTAAAATATGTTCTTGCAATTATTAGTGTGCTAATATTACTCATATTTGCTCTGCTTTTCTTTAATAAAATTATTCATCTGTATAAGTCAAAATTAGAATTCAAAATGGTTTCTCAAACTCTCGGACATAATCTTTACACTAGAGAACTTGCAACAGCTATAAGTAATATGGAATATGAGTATAATGAGTTAAGGCTGTTAAATTACATAAAAGATAATAATGTAAAATTACTAGATTATGATACAGAGAAAGACATAAAAATTCCTGTTCAAAGTAAAGAAGCAATTACTCTTCTCGCTCAACTAGAAGAAAAATGGCTAGGCTTGGATAGGTAATTGCATTTCCCCAAAAAATCCCCTACTTTGCACTAAAACAAGCGCACTACAATGAAGTCTATCAATTTCAAACTACCGTTTTCCATCAATGAATTGCTCAAAGTCTTCGAGCAATTAAATTCAGAGGCTTTGACGTGCAGAACAAATGGCTAGAACGTACATTCCTCAAAATATCAGAAAACAGGTCGCTGAAGGTGTACATTTTTGATATGAATAATTAGAGTCCGTTCCCTTAGCTTCACTTTACATTAAGTATTCGCGTAATAAGTAGAAAAATGACTAGTTTTGAGCGTCAAATTCAAAAAAATATCGTTAATCACTAAAATAAAAGAAGCACGGACTCGAAAGCAAATGTCCATTTTCAATTAAAATATGAGATACCTTTTTATCCTAGCTGCAATAGTGTGCTGTTTTTCTTCCTGTTTGAAATTGGAAGAAGACTTAATAGATACGGGCTTTTCGCTCGAATTTTCGGTAGATACCCTGCGTTTTGATACGGTGTTTACGGAATTAGGCTCTGCTACGCGTAGCATGAAAGTCTATAATCGCCAAGATCAACGCATTAGTATCAATAAAATTCGCTTGGCGAATAATGAAGCTGCCAAATTTCGCCTCAATGTAGATGGCATTCCTGAAGAAGAATTTACCAATGTCGAAATTCCTGCTAATGATAGTATTTACATCTTCGCGGAAGTGACGATTGATCCTGATGCACCGCTTTCGGAAAGCCCTTTTGTGATTGAATCCAATATTATTTTTGAAGTTGGCGACGGACAGCAATCCGTCTTGCTAGAAGCTTGGGGGCAGAATGCCAATTATATCCCAAATCGTTTTGGCAAAGAGACCGTCTATTTATTGCCTTGCGAAATGGGCGAACTCACTTGGGACGACCCTAAACCCTACGTCATATACGGGCATATGTTTGTGGACAATTGCGACTGGCGACTCGCGCCTGGTACGCGGGTACATGTGCATGGCGGCCCAATCATTAATTCCAATGGGCAACTTGACCAAGATGGGCGGATTATCGTGTTGCCCAATGCCAGTCTGCGCTGCGAAGGCACATTAGAAGAACCCGTCATTATACAAGGTGATCGTTTGGAGGAAGATTTTTTGGAAATTGCGGGACAATGGTCGGGTATTATTTTAGCGAATGGTAGTCGTGGTAATACCTTTGACCATACGACGGTGCGAAACTCTACGATAGGCGTATTCGTGGATTCGACGGCGAATTTTGTGGCGCGCAATTCGCAATTTTACAATACGGCTGCTTATGGCGTACGGGGGCGACATAGCCGTATCACGATGCAAAATTGCTTAGTGTATAATAACTTTAGCTCTAGTAGTGCGGTGCTTGATTTTGGTGGTGATTATAATTTTACCTATTGCACCTTTGCTAACTATGGCGTGGATGCTAATGCCCTTTCCATATCGAATTTCTTTTGTTACGAGCGTGGTTCATTGAATGAATGTTTATCAGGACTTTCGTATCGCTTGAATGCGCGTTTTAAGAATTGCATCTTCGCTGGCTCGAAACGGGAGCAAGTTTCTGCCTTTGATGTAACGGACGGCACAGATCCCAATCTGTTCAATTATCAATTCGAAAACTGCCTAGTCCGCTACGATGAGTTGGAGGAAAATATTCCGTATTTCGAGTCGTCTTTTGTGGATGTAGCACGTATTTCATCAAGCTTAGATACGCTTTTTGTATCCACGAGCGATGATGATTATCACCTCGATTCGCTTTCTATTGCGGAGGGTTTAGCAGCACCTGTTCCGAATATTCTGACTGACTTAGAAGGCAATGAACGCGATGCAGAAACGCCTGATTTGGGTTGTTATGAGTATCAATATTAACTGGTTTTTAGCAACTTGATAAAAGGTTGAAACGGATGAACATTTCCATCATGGGCTGTGGTTGGTTGGGTTTTCCTTTAGCTAAATTGCTGATTGAGAAAGGACATCATGTAAAAGGCTCAACGACGACGGCTTCAAAATTGCCCTTGCTACGCGAAGCAGGTATTGAGGCATATCAAGTCAAAATAGATGGACGCAGGGCGAGCAAGCTCAATGATTTCTTGGAAGGGAGCGAATTGCTCATTATTAATATTCCGCCAAAACGTCGTAACCCCGATGTAGAACGCGCGCATCCGATGCAAATCAATGTGTTAGTGGAAAAGGCACAGCAGGCGGGGGTGCAGAAAATCCTTTTTGTTAGCTCGACGGGAGTTTATGGCAATGAGGGGCGAATCCTAACAGAGTCCGATACACCTCGTCCGCAGCGTGCAAGTGGGCGTGCGTTAGTACGGGTAGAATGGGCTTTGCAGCAACTGGAAGGTGTAGGTGTGACTATTGTTCGAATGGCAGGTTTAGTAGGCGGCACACGCAAAGCAGGGCGATTTTTAGCCGCAAAAAAAGAGGTGCCTAATGGAGACGCGCTTGTAAATCTAGTACATCAGTTGGATTGTATGCATATCTTAGAGCAAATCATAGCGCAAGAGAAATGGGGCGAAATTTTTAACGTTTGTGCCGACGAACACCCTACGCGGCGCGATTTTTATACCTATCAAGCGCGAAAAGAGGGTTTAGAGCCGCCTACTTTTTTAGTTGGTGATGCCGTGAAATTTAAAATCGTTTCCAATGCGAAAATAAAGCGCGTTTTGAATTACAGTTTCCAATATCCTGACCCCATGAAATTCTAGTTAGAAATATTTCAAGGCATTGCGTTGCATGGCATTTAATCGTAGTTTTGCGCCTTAAAAAAAGTAAGCTATGGTTAGATATTATAAAAGACAAGATGGGCGATTGCGTGATTTGGAGGTAGCCGAACCAGCTTGCTGGATTAATATCTCCCCGCCATTTAGTCAAGAAGAGTTGGAAGAACTCGCGCTACAATTTGAATTGCCGCTCGATTTTCTCACCGATTCGCTCGATATTGATGAACGTTCTCGTTATGAGCGGGAAGAGGATATTCGCTTAATTGTAATTAATACGCCTCAACTCAATGAAGAGCGAACCGAGAACGACCCCCAATATATTACTGTTCCAATTGGTATTGTATTAACGCTGGATTATATCATTACGATTTCTTCCTATCAAAATTCGGTGCTGCAATTATTTTTAGAAGGGCGGGTGAAGAACTTTAATCCCTCCAATGAACAGTTATTTGTACTTCAAATTTTGGAGCAAACCGTATTGCGTTATTTGAATAGCCTGAAACAACTCAATGTGCGGCGCAATTTGATAGAGAAAGAACTCTATAATTCTAGCCGAAATCGGGAATTAAAAGAATTGTTGAGTATTGAGAAAAGTTTGGTCTATTTCTTGAATTCCTTAAGTTCTAATGAACTGCTGAAAATGAAGATGAAGCGCGTGGATTTTCTAGGTATTCGCAATGATGAAGAACTTACCGATCTTTTTGAAGATATTATTATTGATAATAGCCAAGCCCTTGAAATGGCAAATGTCTACACCAATATCTTGAATGGAACAATGGATGCCTATAGCTCCATTATTTCTAATAATCTGAACGTAGATGTACGCCGTCTAACACTTGTTACGATTATCTTGAGTGTGCCAACCTTTATAGCAAGTTTTTATGGTATGAATATAGATTTACCACTCGCAGAATCGCCTTATGCCGTATTTTACGTAATCTTATTGTCAGTAGTGACGAGTTCGTTGGTAGCTTGGTACTTCCAACGAACTCGGAAATTCTGATAAGTTTTTAGGATAGCCCTAAATTAGGAATGCCTTATTTTAAAATAGCTTCTAAGCTTTTTTAGCTCTTGCCTTCGGCTTTATAATGTTAATTTTACCATCATCGCCGTACAATTCTTTTGACTTTTTATTGTAGGCTAAGGCAGCCTCTTCCGCAGTAGCAAACATTCCGATATGCACAGATTTGCGATTTATGGAAATGACTGCTCGGTAACGGTTGTTTTCTTTATATACGCCTGTATATCCAACCTGGCTACTTGTTTTCCGCTTTCTACTTGCTACCGCTCTTGAGCGATAGATTAAGTTTTCTAAGCGACAATCTAACTTATTTCCATTTTTTGCACCTACTAGGTTTGCTTTCTCTGTTTTAGTTTCACTCAGAAAGCGTTCAGCTATAAGCTTGTGCAGATAAATAGTTTCAGTCTTGTAGTTTCCATCTGCTTTTTTCCACGTCTTTTGAAAAAAAGCACAACCACTAGAATGTTTTCTTAAATTATTGATGAAATCAACTTTTTGTAGATAGGGGTCATTAGTCAGATGCTCATAAACGTGGTCGTCCAAAAGGACATTGTCATCTGCATTTTTTAATTTTACTTTGTATAACACTTTTTTACGGTTTAGGTAGAAAATAAATATGTTAACTTAATGAAAATTGCTTGATCCATTAGTTAGTAACGGTAAAAAAATAAGTTCCCTGTTTCGACAACTTTATTTTTCGTCCAGTTTTTGCTTTGGAAACGGGAGTATATCTAGATATTTGACCGTTTTCAAAGTGAAAACTGGGCGGAAAAGAAAAAGTCCAAATCGGGAAGTTATTCTTTTACCGTTACTTAATATTAAATTATCAAAAAAATAAATGCCTAAAATAAAGTCTTTGCTCTCGTTAGTTAAGGTAAAGTTTTGACGATGATTATTGAACAAGGGGGCGTTGTAAAAAGTTAAACATTTGTGAAAATCACTAAATGTGCGAAGCGCAAATTATGTTTAAAAATCCAAAAAAACAAACCAATATTAAAAATATTCAGTTTATGAGTCACAAATTTTATATGCAGCGATGTTTTGATTTGGCTAGAAAAGGAGAAGGAAATGTTGCACCTAATCCAATGGTAGGGGCCGTGATAGTTCATAATGGACGTATTATAGGCGAAGGCTTTCATAAACGCTATGGACAGGCTCATGCTGAAGTTAATGCTGTTGCAAGTGTACAACAAACAGATAGACATTTACTATCCAAATCCACTATATATGTATCATTAGAACCTTGCTGTGTGTATGGAAATACGCCTCCTTGTACCAATCTTATTTTAGAGCATAATATTCCACATGTCGTCATTTCATATATTGATAAGTCATTGGGAGACAATGGGAAAAGTGTACAATTGTTGCGCGAAAGAGGTGTGAAAGTCACTACTGCAATATTAGAACAAGAAGGCAAAGCCCTAAGCGAAATTCGAGATACCTATACGCAACAAAGGCGACCGCGAATTTTTCTGAAATATGCGACAAGTGCTAATGGGTTTATAGCAAAAAAAGGGGAGCAAGTGTGGCTAAGTAATAGCTTCAGTAAACGCTTGGTGCATAAATGGCGTAGTGAAATTGATGCTATATTAGTAGGCACAAATACGCTAAAGATAGATAATCCGCGTCTTACTAATCGCCTCTATTTTGGGGGGCAACCCTTACGTATTGTATTGGATAGAAAGTTAGAATCAACAGATTCGTTTTACATATATAATGACTTATATAAATCGCTTATTGTGACAGCCCAAACAAGTGTTAATCATGTTAAAAAGCAAGTATTGCAGCTTGATTTTGATGAAAATCTTTTACCTAAATTATTAGATTTTTTATACGAAAAGAAGGTTAGTTCTTTACTAGTAGAAGGTGGTGCTAGTACTTTGCAACATTTTATAGATAAAAATTTATGGGATGAAGCAAGAGTGATTCGTAGCAAAAAAATGATTCAAGATGATGGTATACCGGCACCTCAATTATTAGCAGAACTAAGCTACAGTCAAAAAATAGACAATGACGAATTGTTAATTTATCGAAATGTAGCCTAGTACTTGGTTAAACGTTTCTTAAGGAGTAGCTTCCAAATAGCAATATTGTTTGGCAATGCCTATTTTTGCTTTACAACAAAACGGCAGACTACGTGAGCAAGCAAACATTACTATTGAAGGAAACTTATTTAAAAGCATGAAACAGAAAGGACTTATTATCTGCATTATTTTCGCATTATTTAGCATCAGTGTATTTGCCCAACAAGCTGCTACTCCTCAAATTGAATGGCTTTCATTTGAACAAGTAGAAGAAAAAATGAAAACTGAAAAGAAGAAGTTGATAGTAGCCATCTATCGAGATGCTTGTGGGTGGTGTAAGAAAATGGAGGAAACTACTTTTCAAGAGCCTTTTATTATTGACTATGTTAATCGCAACTTCTATGCTGTAAAACTCAATGCGGAACAAGAAGAGGATATTACATTTCAGGGAGAAACCTATCAATTTGTGAAAAGCGGCAAACGTGGTCATCATGAATTGGCTGTCAAAATAACTAGAGGGGAGCAAGGTTCTCCGTCTATCGTTTTCTTAAATGAGGAGGTAGAAATAATTCAAAGTCTAACGGGTTATAAAGAACCGCTCTATTTAGAAAAATTAATGACCTATTTTGCGGAAGACCATCATCGCAAAACACCCTGGATTCGCTACGAATCTATCTACCAGCCGCGTCAAAGTGTACCATCATTGGCACCATTTTCTAATCATTAAGTTGTGATAATGCTACAATGCGAAAATACTGTAGCATTGTAGCATTATATCATTAGGCTTCGACTAGCCTTTTCAAACACCCCAAAGCCTGCCCACTTTCCAAAGCTTCCTGCGCCTCCGCAATACAATCCACCAGCGATTTTTCTGGATGAATACAATGAATAGCTAGACCAGCATTAGTCGTCACTACATCATTTTGCGCTGCTGTGCCATTGCCTTCCAGTATATTTCTGAAAATGCGCGCTGCCGCTTCTATCGTGCTGCCGCCATATAAATCACTTTGCTGATAATACGGCTTTTGAATATCCGTAGGCGAAATTAATTCTTCGCTGTGATGCGTTCGTACTTTGAATGGACTCGTGAGAGACACTTCGTCATAGCCATCCATCGCATACACAATCGCAAATTGCTTTTCGGATTGTTGCAAAATATATTGGTACAATCGCCCTAGTTCTAAGTTGAAAACTCCAAACAATTGATGCTTGGGTTGTGCAGGATTTACCAATGGGCCAAGCATATTGAAAAAGGTTTTTACCTTCAAATCCCGACGAATCGGAGCAACTGCTTTCATGGCAGGGTGGAATAGAGGGGCATGGAAGAAACAAATATTTGCTTTATCCAATTGCCGCATTAGACTATCATAATCATTCGTGAATTTATAGCCCTGTTCCTGCAATACATTCGATGAACCACTCACCGAAGACACGCTCTTATTACCATGCTTCGTGACCGGATAGCCTGCCCCTGCCACTAAAAAAGACGAAAGTGTCGAGATGTTAAAGGTGTCCTTTCCGTCGCCGCCTGTACCTACAATATCAATGGTTTCGCGCCCTTTCAAATCTACTGCGAGGCAGAGTTCTAATAAAGCGTCCCGAAAGCCTTGCAGTTCGTCTACTGTAATGGCGCGCATCAGATAAACCGTCATAAAAGAGGCTATCTGCGAATGATTATAGTTTTCGTTGGAAATATTAATTAATACCTCTCGTGCTTCTTCGCGCGTGAGGTGCTGATGTTCGTATAGTTTTGATAGTATTGCTTTCATGTTAGTGATGTGTTAGGAGTGATGAATGATGAGTTGCTGCGCCATATTTTTCTTTGCAATGCTTTAGAAAATTTTCTAGCATAAGCATTCCATGTTCTGTCATTATGGATTCAGGATGGAATTGTACGCCATGCACATCGTAGTCTTTGTGGCGCATTGCCATTATAATACCATCGGTATCTACTGCCGTGGTCTGTAAGCAATCAGGTAGGTTTTCCTTCCGCACTACCCATGAATGATACCGCCCCGCGACAAATTCATCAGGTACATTATCGAAAATAAATTCATCTCTATCCGTCACATACATGGGCGATTCCACACCATGTAGCACTTGGTCGAGATTGTAAATTTCGCCACCAAAGGCTTCGCCAATCGCTTGATGTCCCAAGCACACGCCTAAAATGGTTTTTGTAGCTGCATAGCGTTTCAAAATTTCAGGCATAATGCCCGCCTCTGAAGGTACTCCAGGACCAGGCGATAGCACGATGACATCATATTTATCAACTTCTTCTACCGAAATGGCATCGTTCCGTACTACGCGGACATTATATCCCAATATTTCCTGAATATATTGGACTAAATTATAAGTGAAGCTATCGTAATTATCTATAACTAAAAGGTTCATATCTATTTTTTTTAGATCATTTCGCTGCACTATATCTTCTCTTATCGAACTGCTCTGTCTTCTGACAGCGAAGCGATCTTTTTATATATTTTCTGCCTCTCGCAAGGCTTTGGTTAATGCACCCAATTTATTATTCACTTCTTGCAGTTCATTTTCCTCTACACTTTTCGATACAATACCCGCCCCTGCTTGGTAGAAAAGGCTATTATTTTGACTAAAAAATGAGCGAATCACAATGGCTTGGTTCATATTGCCATTAAATTCTATAAAACCAATGGCACCGCCATAGTAGCCACGATTTTGGTTTTCATATTTATTAATCAACTCAATTGCTTTATATTTCGGTGCGCCCGAAAGCGTGCCAGCAGGAAAGGTGTCGCCAAAAATCTGGATTGGATTCGTGCTTTCATCTAAATGCCCAATGACTTTAGATACCAGATGAATAACATGACTGAAATACTGAATCTCTTTTAACTCCTCCACGACTACCTTTGTAGAATGCCTACCGAGGTCATTTCGCGCCAAATCTACTAGCATAATGTGTTCGGCATTTTCTTTGGGGTCTTTAGCTAGTTCAGCAGCGCGGCGAGCATCTTCTTCATCGTCGCCACTCCGTCGGTAAGTACCTGCAATAGGATTTACACCAGCAATACCATCTTTAACCACCATTTGTGCCTCTGGCGACGAACCAAATATTTTGAAATTTCCATAGTCAAAATAGAAAAGGTAAGGCGATGGATTGATAGACCGCAATACGCGATAGACCTGAAAATCATCGCCTTTAAACTTTTGTTGAAATTGTCGGGACAATACGATTTGGAACACATCACCTACTTGACAATGTTGCTTACCAATCGTAACCATATTCCTAAATTCATCATCGGTGAGATTGCTGGTTTCTTGTCCGTCTGTTTTAAAGTGATATGTACCGAAAGATTGGCTTTTTACTAGGGTTTGTAGGGTTTCGAGTGTATCAGTTTCTCCTTCTTGTAAGTTTTGAAGAATATACATGACTTCCTTAAAATGGTCAATCGCTATGACATAGCGATAGAGCGAATAATTAATATCTGCAATGTCGAAACGTCGTTTTTCTGCATCGAATTTTAAGGTGTCAAAGTATTGTACTCCGTCAAAAGTCGTGTAGCCAAAAAAACCATTTACAGCACCTTTTTCACTAGGATTTTCTACCTCAAATTGTGCTAAATATTCCTTGAATAGGCGTGGCACATCGGTAGGATTTTCCAACTGAATTTCCTCACGCGTTCCATCAGGATAACTTTTGTTTAAAACGCCATTTTGTACTTGAAAACCTGCAATGGGATCAAGTGCAATCAGCGAATAACAGTTTTCCGCGCTCCGAAAATCATTACTTTCTAAGAGAATCGGATTTAGAAAATGGTCGCGTAGTTTCAAGTACAAACTCACAGGCGTATTAGTGTCTGCCAATTGCCGTCGTACTGCTGTTTTGAGTGTAATAGTCTGCATTTGCTATTTTTATCTATTTAGAAGAGAGAATAGAGATAGCTATGGTGGATGTTCTCTTTTCTGTCTTCTACTAAATTTAAAACAAAAAATGGCTTGCTGGAATAACCAACAAGCCATTTTTTTCGCTTCATTTTGGACAATACGCATTGCCTAGTTATTCCATTGCCGAATTAACTGAATGCCACCACCAAGTGTTTGAAACGAATATGTTATTTTTTCTAATCATCGCTGCAAATATAAACGGATTTTTAGGAGACAAAAAATCTTTCAACACAAAATTCTATAAAAACTTCCTTGACGTATATGGAAAAAATCAATACAAAGATACCTGATTACATAAAACCACGTTATATCAACAAATTACTCCCTGACATGAGGTATATTTTCTTCTTGCTACTTTTTGTTAATGTATGTGGGGCACAGTCTGATATGAAGGTATTGGACAATATTGTTCCAAACCCTGGCTTTGAGGATTATTCTTCTGCACCTATTGGTTGGTTTTATCGTGGTGAGCATTTTAGTAAGGTAATGAAATATTGGTCTTCGGCTACTGCTGCTTCGCCCGATGTATTTGGGCCACGCGTACGAGTGCCAGAGCATTGGACAGACAAAGGTTTTGGCGACCAATATCCGCATTCGGGCGAATCTATGGTGGGTTTCACGGTGTTTGGTTGCGATAATGGCAAGCCACACTGCCGCGAGTACGTACAGGTACAGCTACTAGAACCACTTGTGCCAAAACAGAATTATTATTTAGAATTTTGGCTAGTACATCTGCCTCGCTCCTTACAGACAAATAATATAGGTGTCCATTTTTCGGATGGGCGCATAAATGTGCGCGTAGATGAGTTACTGACTTTTGAACCGCACTTTAATCAAGAAACAATAGTGCGCGCTGAAAATCATGTTTGGACGAAGGTTTCAGGGCATTTTACGGCTTCGGAGGAGTTGGATTATATTGTCATCGGTAATTTTTTTCCAGATAGTTTGACCGTTGCTCAGGAGTTTCGCAAGGACAATTTGCAATTTGGCTATTATTATATGGATGATGTATTGCTAAAAAAAGTGCCGCCTATCTTAGAAGTGCCACTTGATCCTAACGATTTGAGCTTATTAGAATTGGAAGTGGGCAAAGTTTTTCAGCTTAAAAATATCTTTTTTGATACGGACAAATCCGAATTATTGCCGCGTTCTTTCATAGAGTTGAATAAGTTATTACATATTATGGAAGATAATCCCAATATGGTGATTGAAGTGCGTGGACATACGGATAGTGTAGGCAAAGACCAGTATAATTCCTATTTATCGAGGAAGCGAGCTGAAGCTGTGATGCAATTTTTGAAAGAAAAAGGGATTTCAAGTACCCGAATGCATGCTATTGGCTTAGGAAGTACGCAACCAATAGCTGATAATGAAACGGATGAAGGACGGCAAATGAACCGTAGAGTGGAATTTTTAGTGGTGAGAAAGTAAATTTCCAAACTTTAATTTTTATTGCAAAAAATCTAATTAACTCTACTATCCAGCTTTTCTGAAAAATTAAATCTTACCACTAATTTGCTTATTATGAATGACTTATGTTTACTTATGTACAAGGGTAAATGAACCTTTTGCTTGTGTTTTGTGTTTTGCTGTTGAATATCAAATTTTTTCTTGATGCAAAAAATCCAAATCAAATTTTTGAAAATAGAAAAAAAAGTTAATTTTATGCCGAAATAGAAGAAAGGTAAATAGTTTTTAGTTCTAAACTCAAACAAATTTTTCAAGACACAGCAAGCGCAAATTATGTCGAAAGAAAAGCAAATTCAGAGAACACCTTCTAAGTTTCTTTTAGCTACTGAAATCGGTCGTGCTACTTTAGAATATGGTATTTATACAGTAGGTAGTCCGCTATTGAAGTGGGGCAAAAAAGGGGATGGACATCCTGTACTAGTATTGCCTGGCTTCATGGGAACTGATTTCAGTACACGCCCAATTCGTAAGTTTTTAAAGCAAATTGGTTATGATGCACGTCCGTGGAAAATGGGACGTAATACAGGAGGGCAACGCTATGTATTTGCTATGGTAGACTTGGCGAATGAAATTTATGAGGAGACTGGGCAAAAAGTAAGCATCATCGGCTGGAGTTTAGGAGGCATTTATGCACGTGAAGTAGCTCGACGTATTCCTAATAAGGTGCGCCAAGTTATTACGATGGGGTCGCCTTTCACGGGCTTGAATAAAGCAAATAATATTAGTTGGCTATATACGGTACTCACAGGTGAACGCACCGATGAGCTAGATGAGGATATGATAGCAGAAATGTGCCAAACACCGCCTGTTCCTGTCACAGCTATCTACACAAAAGGAGATGGCATTGTTCCGTGGCAATACTGCATGGAAGATAGCGACAATCCAAATGTGCAGAATATTGAAGTGAAGGGCAGTCATTGTGGTTTGGGGCATAATGTAAGTGTATTGACTTGTGTTGCTGACCGCTTGGCACAAAGTCAAGCTTCTTGGGAGCCATTTAAGCCAAGCTTCTTTAAGCGAGCATTTTATCCAAGTTATGCTATATAAGTAGTCGAGTTTAAATAGTTTTATAAACAGGAATAAAGCCGATATTTAGCAATAAATATCGGCTTTGTCATTTCTAATCCACCAGTAAAAGCACATCTCGATTCCGATACCAAAGAGCGCGTTGCATTTGATTATATGATTTTTGGTTGAGGGAAACATTTAAGGTAGTTACTGCTGTAAGTGCGGATATCCAAACCACAACACTAGTAGTATTATCAAAAAAGTCGGGATCTGCTATAAATGGAGCGAAGTATATGATAGGTATGGTGAAGCCCGCAATACGAGCTGCATTTCGTGTGTTTTTGGCTTTCAAATATTCAATCTTTCCAATAGGCGAAATTTCCATTTCTTGTTCTAGACTTTTATAAAGAAATCCCACCCTTTGCTTCTCGCCATTTTTGACATAGATACGATTGCTTTGTAGAAAAATGCTCTCCTTATCATATTGTTTCAATAGGGGAGAGTCATTAAAGACTTGTGCGTTGATAGCTTGTAGCAATAGGAAAATGCCACAAATCAGTGTGATTGAGTGTTTCATAAATATATTTGGTGTTTTAAATGTTTACGATAATATTTATTTTTCCTCCGACGATAAATTCTTTACAAGTAAAGTGTTTCATATTCATATAACTTTTGCACCACTTACCAAGATGAACTCCCCTTGCCCCAATTGCTTTTGCTAATTGATGCCTTGCAATTTTATCATCGTTATAAAAGTAAAGATAGAACAAACTTGCGGACTAAGGAATGAGCCAAGTGCTATCCCAATGCTTTCCATTCCACCAAAATTCAGCGCGCTGATGTCCCTCGCGGTGCAGATGCAAGCAATCTAATCGCTCAATCGTAGCGACTAAAACGGCAAAATTTTGATAGTTTTCAGTAGTGTCGGTAGCTGTTACCGTATCGACATTCCAATGAGGAGCAAGGAAATTATCAGGAGTATCCGTCGATGAACTAGGGGCTAATAAGCTGGCGTAATCTTTACGATTTTTCGGTGCAATGGTGTCCCAAATACTTTTTGCAAAGTCGTTTTGTGCTTCTATTTCGATAGTCCCATAAGCGCGCACTTGTAGGTGTTTATTCGGATGCCAAAAAACTAAACAGCTATTTGGATTAGCTTGCAATTCCTTGACTTTAGGACTGCGTATATCGGTATAAAAGAGTAATTGTCGGGTTGCTACATTCGTTTTGCGAAGCACTACCATTCGTGCATTAGGCATATCTTGCTGTATGCTACTTAGTATAGGAGTCCGAAAAGCGTTGCGTCTTTGCGTAGCTCCTCTAAAAAGCATATTCCAAGTAGTTTGCAGCATATCATCGAGTTGGTGGAAGCGTTCCATATCGCTTGAAATTATGTTTAAATAATACTAACTTGGCAAAAATTAGATAAAGTTGACCTTATACCTTAAGAAAAAGAAAAGCATTTTTTACTATGACTAATAAAACATCAATTTGGACAATATTAGGGGTTGTAATTTCTTTTATCGTATTACTTTTTGGGAATAATCTTGTAGGACGATTTGGGACAGAAATGACCTTTCCTAATATAGCTCTTCCACAAGTTTCTTCTCCAGAAATTAGTTTTTCTCCTATTACATCAATATTAAGTATAATAGCAATCGGTTTTTTGGCAGGTGCTTTTGCTAAATTTTTAATGCCAGGTAAAGATCCAGGCGGAATGATTATTACGATATTATTAGGTATTGCTGGCTCAGTAGTAGGTGGTTTTTTAGGCGGCATAATTGGTGTCCCTAGTAATGGTCTATTAGGGCAAATTATTGTAGCGACAGGCGGAGCATTCGTCCTATTGCTGGTTTATCGTCTTTTATTTAAAGGATAAGTCTTAGAATTAATCGGCTGGTTTTCCACCAGCCGATTAATTTGCCTTCTAAGTAGGATTAAAATATTGGACATGATTTGATGTCTCATATCTCACATCTTTAAATCTGCCCGTCTATTCAATTAGTTATCAAACTCTCCAAAAATATCATTATCGTCGAGCATATTTGCCAATAAGTCCTTGAAGGTAAACGTAGAACTTACCAAGTCCTTATTAATAATATCACATTCTGCCAAGCCATGCAATACCAATTCCATATAGGTGTAGAGTTCGTCGCCTTCTACATCTAGCGTAGAACTAACGAGTTTTCGTAAACCCGCCACCTTATCTAGCGCAGCTCGGTAATCCTTATCGCTCGAATCATTTTCTATTTCAATCGTATTGCCTCCCGAAAACCATGCGCGTATTGTGCCGTATATATCGCGTTCGCGTCCACGTTTGAGTTTGTCGGGATCAGGGAAGTGGTTGAGCAGCATTTTTTTACATGCCTTACTCAATAAATTGGTGGCTACGGCATACGAACCTTCCTGTTCGCCTTCATATACCAATTCCACTTTACCCGTAATAGCTGGAATGACCCCCCAAAAGTCTGTTACGCGAGCAGTCGTTTTCTTTTCCTTGTTCAGTAAGGCGCGTCGCTCGGCAGTACTCACTAGGTTTTCGTAGCCTGAAATACTTAAGCGCGCAGAAACGCCACTTTTTTCATCAATATATTCGCTTTGTCGTGCTTCGAATGAGAGCATTTCCAGCAAAATTTCTAGCACATCGGGTACTTGCACCCGCTTTTGTTGTGCTTTATCGAGTTTTGCTTCTTGCACCGTGATTTTACGCGCAATTTCAATCGTGCGCGGATAATGTGTCAAAATTTGACTTTCGATGCGGTCTTTAAGTGGCGTAATAATGCTACCGCGATTGGTATAATCTTCAGGATTGGCGGTAAACACAAACTGTATGTCTAGTGGCAAACGCAACTTGAAGCCCCGAATTTGAATATCACCCTCCTGTAAAATATTAAATAAAGATACTTGAATCCGCGCTTGTAAGTCAGGCAACTCATTTATTACAAAAATCGAACGATGTGCGCGTGGTACGAGTCCAAAGTGAATCACGCGTTCGTCGGAGTAGGGGAGTTTCAAAGTCGCTGCTTTGATAGGGTCTACATCACCAATGAGGTCAGCCACACTTACATCGGGCGTAGCTAATTTTTCTACATAACGCGTATCTCGATGCACCCATTCGATAGGCGTATCGTCTCCGTGTTCTGCAATCACATCTACAGCATAGCGCGAAAGCGGTTGGAGTGGGTCATCGTTCAACTCGCTACCTGCGACTATTGGTATGTATTCATCTAGTAATTGCGTTAGCATACGCGCAATGCGTGTTTTTGCCTGACCGCGCAGCCCTAAAAATAGCATATTGTGACGCGAGAGCAAAGCCCGTTCCACGTCAGGAATTACAGTATCGTCAAATCCTAAAACTCCTTTGAAAATCGTCTGTTTTTTCTGGATTTTCTGAATGAGGTTATCTCGCAATTCTTGCTTTATAGATTTGGGCTGGTAGCCTGAGGCTTTTAATTCACCTAGCGTTTTGATGTTGTTCATGCGCTACTCTCGATTGAAATTTATTTATCTGTAAAGATACTAAACAGATTCTACACACTATGGTTGGAAAAATACACTGTTATTTCTAGAAAAATTGTGAACTTTGGGGCCTAGTATGAGTACAAAAACAAATTCGACAACACCCGCTTGAACGATACGGGCTGGTGCTGAATTTATTTTTTTAACATTCCCAATGCAAAATACGTATTCACTTTTCGATTTACAAGAACATGTTCGTAGGGTAGTAGCCCTCAACTTTGCTGTGCCTGTTTGGGTGAGCTGTGAAATTGCACAACATAAGGAATCGAAAGGACAGCATTATCTATCTTTAGTACAGAAAGGGGAAGGCGCGTTTGATATTATTGCGCAGGCGGACGCGGTGCTTTGGTTGCGTACCTATCGTCGTTTGAAGCGAGCATTAGGTAAAAATGTAGATGATATTTTGCAGGCAGGCATGGAAGTGCGCCTACAAGTACGTTTGGACTTCCACGAGCGTTATGGACTCAAGTTTTTTGTAGAAGATGTAGACCTTGCTTTTACGATTGGACAATTGGAATTGAAACGTCGTGCTACTATAGAAGCTTTGCAAAAAGCCAAACTGCTCCATAAAAATGCCGAATTTGAATTGCCTAAAGTACTACAAAGTATAGCCGTACTTTCCTCTGAAAATGCGGCAGGTTTGCAAGATTTTTTAGCCCAAATTCAGCAAAATTCGTATGGCTATCGTTTTAAAATCCATTTATTCCCCACAGTGATGCAAGGGGAAAAAGTACGGGAGGAATTAACCAAACAACTCAAAAAAATTAATCGTCGAGCAGATGAATTTGATGTAGCCATTATCATACGAGGCGGTGGTGCGCGCCTTGACTTGAGTGCTTTTGACGACTTAAGCCTTTGCAAAACGGTGGCTAAAAGTAAACTGCCCATCCTCACAGGTATCGGACATGATATAGATGAGTCGGTACTGGATTTAGTAGCACATACTTCCCTGAAAACACCTACTGCCGTTGCCGATTTCATTATTCAGCATAATGTTCGTTTTGAAAGCCGCATCGTAGAATTAACGTGGCTTTTGCAACATCAAGTCCAACAAATCGTACAGCAAGAAAATTTACGCTTAGAAAATGCGAGTAATACACTTCAGTTCTATACACAACGGCTTCTACAAACTAAACAACAAGAATTGAAGCACTTGAGGCAGCAAATTCCTGTTTTTGCACGACAATATATAAAGCTTGCACAACAAGAATTAGCGCATCAATCAGATTTGCATCATTTTTTAAGCGTAGAACAAACTCTGGCGCGTGGATTTAGTTTAATAACAAAGTCAGGTCAAATCGTGCGAACGGCAACCGACTTAGAGAAAGGAGACGAAGTGACACTCCATTTTGCAGATGGGAAAAAGAAAAGCCGTATAGAAAATGAATAATTTAACATACGAAGCTGCTCAACAGGAACTGGAAGAAATTTTACAGCAGCTTCAAGAACAAGCGGTAAGTATAGATGAACTAAGCAATAAATCGAAGCGAGCAATGGAGCTAATTTATTTTTGCAAGGACAAATTACGTAATGTGGAATCGGAGCTTAAACAAGCATTTGATGCCGATTTAGAGTTTTAAATGCCTAATGTTCAAAATTTAACGAATTAAGTATTCGTATAATTTTTTATTTATACATCGGAAAATAGTATCTTCGCTTCAAGAGATGACATCATAAATGATAAATGCTATGAATTCATCCAAAAAGTGTGCTGCTGTTTAAGTCTACCTTCCCTCATTACTTGTTTTACTATTGGAATATATCGTTGAGTATATATGGACGATATATGTTAAATCATCTCAAGCTATATGCGACCGGCTACGTATTGCGGCATCGGAACTATTCTGCTGTTTTTTCTGCTAACATTGAGCGTGTCTTTCGCTCAAGCACCTCCTGTCGACTGGGATAGGGTTTTAGGTGGCAGTAGTTGGGAAGAAATTCATAGTATCAACCCTACCAATGATGGCGGCTTTCTGGTCGCGGGCATCACCTCTTCACCTCCCGATGGTGATGTTACTTTACCAAATATTGGAAGTTGGGATTTTTGGCTCGTAAAGATGACTTTGCGAGGCGAAATCGAATGGCAAAAACGCTATGGCGGCCAAGATGAAGACCGTATTTGGGTAAGTCATCAGACGCGTGATGGTGGCTATGTAGTTGGTGGTTCGTCGCGTTCAGGTATAAGTGGCACAAAGACAGAAGCAAGTCGAGGAGATAAGGATTTTTGGCTCATCCGCCTAGATGCCAATGGCGATTTAATTTGGGATAAAACCATAGGTGGCAATCGCTTAGATGCCATTCGTGGAGATATTATTGAAATGCCTGATGGCGGCTTTTTTATTGCAGGAGTCTCCGAATCAGACGCAAGTGGTGATAAGACACAGGCGAATCGTGGCGATTGGGATTTTTGGGTGGTACGCGTAAACAGACAAGGAGACATCATGTGGGATAAAACCTATGGTGGCGATGATAAAGATGTATTGCAAGCGGTATTGCCAATGGCAGACGGCGGTTTTTTACTCGGAGGAAGTTCGGAGTCGGGTATAAGTGGCGATAAGGACGATTTTCTAAGAGGCTTGAATGATTTTTGGATTATTCGGATTGACCGAAACGGTCGCATGCTTTGGCAAAAAACGATAGGTGGCAATTGGGATGAGCAGATTTTCGATATGGCGCAAGCCGAAAATGGCACGATTTACTTAGTCGGTTTTTCTGGTTCGGATGCAGGCTTTGAAAAAACAAATCCGTCTTACGGCAGTCATGATTATTGGCTGGTGGCCATAGATCCCGATGGGAATAAATTGTGGGATAAAAATTACGGTGGTCAAAAACCTGACGATGCTTACGATATTCGCATCAATCGTGACGGCAACATTATTATTGCAGGTATCGCCAACTCAGAAGTGAGCGGTAGTAAAGAATCTACTTCCGAAGGAAAGGTAGATTATTGGCTGGTCTATCTCACACCTGATGGCGAACAGATTTGGGATGAATCTTACGGGGCATCATTAAGAGATGCTTTGACAGAAATAGAAATACTAAGCGATGGTTCTATCCTGATGGCAGGGCATACCGAATCGCAAATGGATGGTGATAAGACAGAGGAGTCGCGTGGCGTAAATGATATTTGGTTAGTAAAAACTTCTTGTGACTTAGGTTCAGTCATGCCTGAGATGGTGCCTACTTGCCCTACCGATGCGATTGAGCTAGATGCTGCTTTTACGCGCTGCTATGATTGTAGATATACTTGGGAAAATGGTGATTCTACCCAACTTGCTATGATTCAAAATCTAACTCCAGAGACTACTTATAGTGTGACAGTTACAGATATTAATGCTTGTATCAATATAGATTCTACCTTGGTTTCCTTCCAATATCCGCAAGCCGTTGCACTAGAAATTTATGGTGAATATTGCGAGCAAGGCATGCGTGTAGAAGAAGTAAGAGGTGGGAATGCACCTTATTTATATGGTCTAGATGGCGAACGCTTTGGAGCGATTAATGAATTTCCATTTTTACCCACAGGCGAACACACGCTTTATCTAGTGGATTCGCTTGGATGTACGCTCGATACTACGTTTACTATCGAAGAATTTGAAGATTTAGTAGTAGAATTGGGCGAAAGTCAGTTTCTAGAGTTAGGCGATAGTTTGCATGTGGAAATGCGTTCTAACCGTCCTATTGAGCGTATCACTTGGCATAATATTAAAGACGCTACAAGCTGCCCCGACTGTCCAAAGTTAAATTTATTGCCCCTAGAATCCGCAACGATAAGCATTGAAGTGGAAGATGAGTTTGGCTGTGTAGCCTCTGATGTACTAAGCATCCATGTAGAGCGTGCGCACGAGATTTATATGCCTAATGGCTTTACGCCTAATAATGATGGTATCAATGATTGGTTTAACGTCTACACGGGCAAGGATGTGGAGGAAGTGTTAAACTTTAAAATCTTTGATAGACGCGGACATTTGGTGTTTGAAAATCCAAATCCTGGAAAAAATAACCCACTTGATGGCTGGGATGGCTATTTTAAAGGCCGAAAAATGCCCGAAGGAGTGTATCTTTGCGTGGCAGAAGTGCGTTTCATTGATGGCTATCAATCCCTTTATACCGTAGATGTCGCGTTAATGCGTTAAATTTGTAGCGACCAAAAGGTTTTTGGCTTGAGACGCTCTATTATTCTTGATGCCAAAGCCTTTTGGTGATTACAAAATCTACTGACATGAGTACTTTCCAACAACTTGCCATACCAACACCACAACTACAAGATTTACTACAGGAACACTATGGACTTACCACCCAATCCATTAAGCGATTGAACGGCGAAGTAGATTTCAATTATCATATAAAGACGAGCAAAGGCGAACAATTCCTACTAAAAATCAGTCGTCCTGATTATAAGTTGCTAGAAATTAATCTGCAAACCCATATTCTTACCCATCTCTCGCATAAAAAACTACCCCTTGAGTTGCAAAAGCCTATTTTCAATCGAAAAGGCAAATCACAAATTGAAATTAAAGACCAGGCAGACACGACGCGCATCATGCGCCTACTTACTTGGGTAGATGGGCGAATGTTTGCTTTTGTCAATCCACATACCGAAGTTTTGTTGGAAAGCTTGGGCGCGGCTTGCGGCTATTTGTGTAAAGGCTTGCAAGGATTTCAGCACTCCGCAGCGCATCGCTACTTGAAGTGGAATCCTTCGGAAGTGGAATGGATAGAGAAGGAATTGGAGGTTTTTAACAATGAAGAAGAGCGCGAATTAGTCCATTATTTTCTCGAAAATTTTCAGCGCAAAGTGCTGCCTTATTTCCCTAAGCTTCGCAAAAGCATCATTCATGGCGATGCGAATGACTATAATATAGTCGTCAGTCAGGATAAGCGGAATCCTAAAATCATCAGCCTTATAGATTTTGGGGATTCGACCTATACGCATACTATCAATGAATTAGGCATCGCGCTTTCGTATGCGATGATGGATAAGGCAGACCCCATCGCTGCTGCTTATGAAGTCGTGCGTGGTTTTCATCAGATTTTTCCCTTACGAGAGGAAGAGATAGAAGTATTATTTTGGTTTACTGCGGCACGTTCTATTATTACAGTAACTGCGGCGGCACTCAACAAACGTGCAGAACCCGAAAACGAATATCACCAAATAAGTGCGCGTCCTGCTTGGGATTTACTTCGGAAATTGCGCCAGGTGCAGCCCGATTATGCACATTATCGCTTTCGGCAAGCCTGCGAATTAGAACCTTGTCCGAAGCGCAATATTTTCAATGCGTGGCTATATGAAAAGCCGACTTTTGCTAATATTATTGATACCCCACTTACTGATGAGCGCGTCACATGGCTAGATTTAAGCGTCGGCAGCCGCGATTTAGGACACAATTCGGACTTTGATAGCATCCCAAGATTTAAGCAAACTATTAATCGTATTTTAGCAGAAAAAGATGCTCAAATTGGCATTGGTGGCTATGGTGAAGTGCGACCATTTTATACCACAGATGCTTATATTGTAGAAGGAAATAATGGGCCACAATGGCGCACTACGCACTTAGGTTTAGATATTTGGGCAAAGACAGAAACGCCCATTTACGCGCCTTTAGAGGGCAAAATTCATAGTTTCCAAAACAATGCTAATTCTTGTGATTATGGCCCAACTATCATTTTGGAACATGAAATTAACGAAGAACTCACGTTTTATACGCTATATGGACACCTAAGCTTAGATAGTTTAGAAGGCTTAGAAGTCGGGCAAAAAATAGAAGCAGGGCAAGCACTTTGCTGTATCGGTGACGCACCTATAAATGGCGATTGGCCGCCTCATCTGCATTTTCAAGTCATTTTAGATTTACTAGATAAAGAAGGTGATTTTCCTGGCGTAGGCTTCTACGAAGAGCGCGACATGTGGCTTAGTCTTTGCCCAAATCCTGCAGATGTATTGCCTGATTTCCCACATAAAAATGAGGACAAAGCCACGCTAGAAATCTCCGAAATACTAGCAAAACGCAAAGAAAAACTAGGCAAAGGCTTGAGCGTTTCCTACCAAAAGCCGCTAAAAATCGTTCGGGCCTATAATCAATACCTCTACGACCATACAGGGCGTAGGTATTTAGATACACCAAATAATGTGCCGCATGTAGGGCATCAGAACACGAAAGTGGTGCAAGCAGCACAGCGTCAGATGGCAGTGCTGAATACGAATACGCGCTATCTACACGATGAAATCATCCATTTCGCAGAAGAACTTTTAGCCACTTTCCCTGATGAATTATGCGTAGCACACTTCGTTAATTCGGGTAGTGAAGCCAATGAACTTGCACTACGCATGGCGCGCACTTATAGCAATGCCAAAGACGTTATCGCCGTGGAAGTCGGCTATCATGGTAACACAGGTGGCACAGTAGATATTTCTTCCTATAAATTCGATGGCAAAGGCGGCAAAGGCGCGCCCAATCATACGCATATCGTCCCAATCCCCGACACTTATCGTGGCTTATATCGCGGTGAAAATAATGCTGAAAATGGACGAAAATATGCTGCACATATCCAAGATGCGATTGAAAACCTAGCAGAGTCGGGTAGGGGAGTTGCAGCTTTTATCTGCGAAAGCATTTTGAGTTGTGGGGGTCAAGTGGTACTGCCCGAAGGCTATCTAAAAGCGGTTTATCAATACGTGCATGCGGCAGGCGGTTTATGTATCGCGGATGAGGTGCAAGTAGGTATGGGGCGCGTAGGCGACACCTTTTGGGGCTTTGAATTGCAAGGCGTAATACCAGATATTGTTACTATTGGGAAGCCCATCGGAAATGGTCATCCGCTTGCAGCCGTAGTGTGTACGCGTGCCGTAGCAGATGCCTTTGCCAATGGTATGGAATATTTCAACACCTTCGGTGGAAATCCTGTTTCTTGTGCTATTGGGCGAGCCGTTTTGCGGGTGGTTCAAGATGAAAAATTACAACAAAACGCTCTTGAAACAGGCAAATACATTGAGCGCGGTTTACATGCTTTGAAGAAACAATTTCCACTCATGGGTGATGTGCGCGGGCATGGTTTTTTCTTAGGTTTTGAGTTGGTAAAAAATCGCGTTACCCTAGAACCTGCTGCGGAGCAAACCACTTATCTCGCCAATCGAATGCGTGAGCTAGGCGTTCTCATCAGTACCGATGGACCGTTTCATAATGTCATCAAAATAAAGCCACCGATGTGCTTTAATCGCGAAAATTCAGATTTCTTATTGAAGACATTGGAACGCGTCTTGCAAGAAGATTTTATGCAAGTAGAGACTATGGTAAGCGCGAAGAATTTTAGTGTGAATTAGATTTGTTTTAGATTGCTTACTTATAACGATTCTAACACTAATAGTGTCGTATCAAGAGCTTTTACTGTCTTTACTCTGCGTATCATTTCTTCAAATGCAAGTGCTAGTAAATAATCCAAATGTGGATTTTCCTCATTCAGAATGCTAATAGATGCATCTCGATAAAAGGTATCTAAAAACGCTTCCAACACTATTTCGCCTGCTTCATCCTCGTAAGCGATATAATTTCCAGAACGTTTCTTCTTTTTATTATAGCGCACATCATCCACATAAACGAAAGAGCGGTCGGCAGAGGTAATCAAGATGTTATAGCCATTTTTGTCCTTTATATTGATGACCCCTTTTTTCATTCTAAGTGTATAATTGACATCATTTATACCGATAGGTTTCACAAGGTCTTTAGTACCTTTATCTTTAATCGCTTTTGCAGGTATACGGATACTCCAATTCTCACCTTCGCAATACAGTAAGGTTCTTTTATTCCAAACTCCAGAGAGCGGATCGCTTAAAAGTTCTTGTGCTACTACCACTTGACTACAAACGAATAATAGACATAGTAAAATCAGATGCTTCATAGGTGTAAATATTTTGAATGAAAGAATAGTAAATACTCAATGAGTGAATTGTGAATGACTGAATGAGCGAATATAATTTAGAATTATTCACTCATTTATCATTCTTTCATGCACTCATTGAGTATTTACAAAGAATAGGTCTTACACGCTAAAGATAAAGTATTTGCATGGCGTTATCCACTTGGTTTGGAGGGCTTAGCTTAGTTTAACTCGTGTTTAACAACCCCGCTTGCTTCTTAACAGGCAAAAAAATGATTTGTTAATAAAATAATCTTCTTAACATTTTATTTTTTATCTGTTCCCTAATGACTCATCACTCCAAAATTATTCTTCATCGTCATCGGGCGCGAGGCGAATGACTAATCCGTCCATTTCATCGGCGAGTGGGAGTTGGCATCCCAGCCGCGAATTATCTTCCACAAAAAACGCTTGATCGAGCATATCCTCCTCGTCTTCGCTCATTTCAGGGAGTTCGTGTTTGCTTTCGATATAGCAATGACAAGTCGAACAAAGTGCCATGCCGCCACAAGTGCCTTTCACGGGTAGTTCGCTGGCTTTGCATATCTCCATGATGTTGAAATTCATATCCGTTGGAGCTTCTATCTTATGCTCTTCGCCTTTTCGGTCAATGACCGTAATACTAATGATACCGTCCATTTTTTTATTTTAATTCTTTCCTAATTCAATCGCTCTATCCAAAGCAGCTTGCGCGCCTGCTATGATGTCTTCGTGTACTGCATTCGAGCGATAGGTTTTCATGGCTGCTTCGGTGGTGCCTCCGCGTGAGGATACCCGTCGAATCCATTCTTCACAGGAAAAATTAGTCTTGCTGTATAACTCTACTGCCCCTCGAAAAGTTTGACTCACGAGCAATTCCGACTCCGACTCTGAGAAGCCCATACCACGTGCTGCTTCCATCATAGCATCCATGAAAAACCATACATAAGCTGGTCCACTGCCTGAAATAGCGGTTGCGGCATCAATGAAATTTTCGTTTTCTACGTATACGGCTTTGCCCGTCGTGTTGAGTAGATTTTGTACCATTACCAGTTCGATGCGGGTTACTTCGTCCGAAGAAGTATATGCCGTCATGCCCATCCCGATTTGGGCAGGAAGGTTTGGCATGGCGCGAATTATTTTCTTTGCGTTTAAGGCTTTAGAAATCGTCTCGATTTTCACCCCTGCCATAATGGAGAGAAACACCTGTTGGTCGCTGATGAGTGGACGGATATACTCGAATAAGCCCGAAGAATCTTGTGGCTTTACCGCAAAAATGACAAGGTCAGCCCCTTGTATGCAGTCTTCTGCATTGCCATATACAGTACCAATGTCTTTCTTTGCCAATTCCACGGCTTTTTCTGGTGATTTTTCGAGTATCATCATATTTTCTTTGCTCGTGATATGCGAGCGCAAGAAGCTTTGGGCATAAGTCAAACCCATATTTCCACCTCCAATAATGAGTATCTGCATAATTGTTTGTTGAATCGTAACTGTTTAGTATTAGGTATTAAGTACAAGGTATTAGGATAGTTCGGCTGCGGAAACTAAATATGGTACTTAATTAGGAAAAAAGGAAGTCCTGAAAGCTTTCCACTTTGAGGATGAAATACATAATACCTAATACCTTGTACATAATACGTGAATAGTTACGTTGAATCTAAATTTAAGCTAGTGTCAAAAAAATTTCGGCAAAAGTACAAATACATTCAAAACTTCTTTTATA
>JAHDCQ010000016.1:30512-37838 GCA_020629845.1 Saprospiraceae bacterium
CTAGTGTCAAAAAAATTTCGGCAAAAGTACAAATACATTCAAAACTTCTTTTATATTTGCGTCCCGAACAATACACCTAAAATCAATTAATTACACTTTCCAGTTTTCATTCCCTTTGTTTTTCCAGTTCAAATTTTTTCATTCTATGGTGGTTTCGCATTGCCAGTAAAATTGCTATAGAACCACTTTTTAAACTTAAATCATTAGTATGCAAACTCGATTTTGTATTGCAATAGCAGTCGTGTTATTGGCTACCGCTAGTGCGTGGTCACAAACAAGCCCTTTGAAGCAGAAAATTTTGAACAAAAAGCTTCGCACTAATCTAGAACAGTACATTAATTATCAATTGAGTAATCCTGAAGCAGAGGAACAAGTTGCGCGTCCGAATGAGCAGCAGATAGAGTCGCGTGGGGCCGACAACCAAATAGATGGTACACCTGAGGCAGAATCGGAGGTACATGCTGCAATTAACCCTGTCGATTCCAATAATATCATCATTTGTACGATGCGTAATGACCCAAATAATTTCACAGCACCGCTTACCTTTCCGACTTTTTACACCAAAGATTTTGGAGCAACTTGGCAACAAAGCACCTTCAATGGCGTGAGTGCTACGGATGCTATCTTAGGCGGTGGCGACCCCATTATTGTATTTGATGCCGATGGTAAGGCTTACCTCTGCTGGCTAACGATGCGTTTCGACTTAGCGACGTTTAACTTTAGTATCGCGCTACGAGTAGCAGAGTCAGAAGACGGCGGCGCGACTTGGACGGAGCTAGATACCCCATTGGATGAAGGCGATTTAATAGACTTGTTTGCAGGTGATTTTGGGAAATTTGTAGATAAAGAATGGCTCGCGGTGGATTATTCTGATTCGCCTTATCGCAATACGGTCTATGCTTCTTATTTAACCCTAGTATCGGATAGCGCGTCTGTAAATTACAATATTACACTTCGCAAAAAAACGCCTGAAATGACGCGTTTTACGGAAGAGTCTGTACCCGTAAATTCAGAAGCATACAAAATCGCACAATTTACGAGTATTGATGTAGATAGCAAAGGCGTAGTGCATGTGAGTTTTGCGGCTTCTGTGGATAGTATTAATTGGGCAATGTATCATACCAAATCAGAAGATGGTGGCGAAAGCTTTAGCCCCGAAAAGAAGATTTCGGATTTCCATATCCCGCGTTTATCGGGCGACGAACCTGAGACGAATATCGTAGGTATTGATTCTTCACGCCTATATCCATGTCCGCAATTAGTAGTAGATAAATCGCGTGGCGATACCGATGGTGTGTTGCATATGGTATGGACGGGCAATGGCACAAGTGAAAAGAAAACAGAAGGTTTAGACATATATTATGCACAATCGAAAGATGGTGGTGGTACTTGGAGCGAAGCACGCGTTTTGAATGATGACGGCATGCCTGAGAGTCATCAATTCTACCCGAGTATGGCTGTGAATGCGGATGGTAAATTAGTGATTTCTTGGTATGATCGCAGAGATGATGTTGCTAATATTGAGACGATGTACTATATGACTTATTCAGAAGATGGTGGTAATAGTTTTGTGCCAAGTTTTGCGGTCTCTTCGGAAGCTTCTGACTTCTCGATGATAGGCGCGCAAAATGCAGCTTTTGGCATTGGTGAATATACGCAAGTCGTAGCAAGTTCTAGTTACGGCATTCCTGTGTGGGCAGATGGTCGCACGAATGACGGTAATATTGATATTTACGTGGCTTTTGTGCCTTTAGAAGAGGATGGTGGAACGGTTTCGGTGAGTAGTATTGTAAAGAATTTCACGCTGGACGGGCCATTTCCAAACCCTGCTCGTGAACGTGCTATGATAAATTTACACTTAGAGGAAGCTAGCCAAACTACTATTACGCTATTGGGTCTTGATGGCAAATTGATACGTACTATTAGCTATCCTAAATTGCCAACGGGTACGCATAATTTTGAATTTAATAATCTCCAGACAGGCGAGTATATTCTACGTGTACAAACCGAGAAAGGCTACCTAGCCAAACCGCTGTTTGTACGGTAGACGGCTGATGGTGGACGGTCGGCTTTGCCTTAGGCCGTCCAGCGAAGCGACCATAAAGAAATTATTCCCTATTTTTTGCTATATTATCCAGTGCGGAGGTAGCTGTGTGCTGCCTCCGTTTTTCTATTTTTTGAGACTCATCGCCTGCTTTACGATATTCCAATAGCCTGTTTCCAGTAAGCCTTTGTCGTAGAAGCCTCTTTCTATAAGCAACTGATGCATTTTTGGTAGATTATAGGAAGGCACACCCATCATCAGGTGATGTTCAGCATGATAATTCACATGATGTGGTGCGAATAGCATGCGCTCTAGCCAGTTGGCTTTAGTGGTGCGGGTGTTGCGGTAGAGGTCGGTCATATCGTCCACCATAGCGTGTTCTGCCATAGAGCGTACGCGCAGGCAAAAGTTGAAGGTGGTGAGCAATGCACCTATCCAAAGCAGGTACAAATAAGGCTGTCCGAAAGCCCAAAGGATGCCAAATAGCATAAGATTACTAAGAATCGGGCCATGCAGATTTTGCCAAGTCACTTTGAAAAATGCTCCCCAAGTCCGCTCCGATTGATTGAGTTTCTGAATTTCACGACTAAGACTATATTTCAAATAGCCTAAGTGCATCGAAAGCATACCGATTTGTGCTTTGATACCCGTCGCGCCAAAGAGGTCGCGGGCAAATTTGCGGAGCATACTTTTCATGCTAGCAGGGTAGCCTTTCGTGAGGGAAATATCAGGATCTTCGCTACTGCCTGTGGTCAGGTGGTGCTGCAAATGATAAGGACGGTATTTCATTACATCATTCAGAATGGGGTAGGAGGCGAGCCATTTTCCTACAAAATCATTGCTTGACTTTTCTTTAAATATCGCATAATGTCCCGCATCGTGCATAATGATAGCGCAGCCTAATTGCTTTCCACCAATAATGAATAGCGCGATAATAATGGTCAATATATTTGGAAAAAAACCGACGAGCGCGAAAGCAAACGCTATCCAGCCCCAAGTATGTAGGACTTCGAGCCAGCCCTTGAAATTACTTTTGGTGCTTAACTCTTTTCGTTCGCTAGGTGTAAGATAAACGCCTGGATTTAGCATTGTTATTCGTATTTGATTGCAATACGAAAGTACGTTTAAAAAGGGAATTTACAAATGTTATATTGGGTATAGGCTGTTTTTGGTACATATACTAAAAGAAGCCCAAGTTCAGCACTTTTACCAAACTTGGACTTAATTTTCATACTAGCCTTCAACAGCGTCTTTGATAGCTGTTGCTGCTTTCTTAGCAGTTGATCTAGCAGTAGTGCTGGCTTTTTTAGCCGTGCTTTTTGCTGTAGTAGTCGCTTTTTTAGCGGTACTTCTTGCTTTAGCAGTTGTTTTCTTAGCGGCTGTAGTCGCTTTTTTAGTAGCTGTTTCTACCGCTTCTTCTACTTTTTTGCGCGTACGACGCGTGGTGGTCGTTTTTTTCTTAGCAGTTGCAGCAGTTTTGCCCCCTTTTGCTGTTTCTAACTCCTTCGTCAAAAGTCCCACTTTGATTTCTAGTGACTTGATGCGCTTCTCCATCGCTTTCACTGATTCCGTGGTAGGCACATTCATCTTATCCATCACTACACCTACTACATTCGTGATACCTGATTCAAACTCCTCATACTTATCGCTCATGTTTTCCTGTAAGCCCTTAAGCATGCTTTGCCCTTCTTCTTTAGATATCTTTCCACGATTTACCAAGTCATCTACTGAACCTCTAAGGGTTTCAGAAGTATTCGTTACTAAACCTACGCCTGTATATACTATTTTCTTAAATAAGTCTTGCATTTTGATTGTGTTTTGTCGGTTTAACGGATAGTACTGCAAGCTGTTGCAGTACTATCCCGCTAAATCCTATTTATGAATTGTACTGAATTTCAGCGGTTAGGTCTGCTTCTTCAAGCTCGAACCCATCTAGTAAGGTAAACTCATCGAAATCTAATACGCTTTCTACTACTCCTTCGCCTGTTTTTGCATGCTCATCTGCTTTTTCAATCATCTTCGTATAGGCTTCTTTCACAGAATCACTTGCTGTTGCTGCAAGTCCGATACCTACATATGCTGTTTTTTTCAGTAAATCTCTCATGCCAAAATTTTAGTGATAAAATGACTTCGGTGCATCGGAAAACCTTCCGACACACCGAAATGTATTGCTTCCGTCAGTAAGCTAAGGGAATGCTTAGTTTTGACGTGCTTCTAGCTCTTTTGTTAAGCTGCTAATTTTTCTTTCTAAAGACTTGATACGCTTATCCACTACATTGAACGTATCCGTAGTAGGAATATTTAGCTTATCCATTGTAGAATTAAGTTGTCCAGCGAAGCTTTCTACACGCTCATTCACACGACCTGTGATGTTGGTGCGTACTTCCTCGTACTTCGATTCTACATTCTTTTGAAGTGTAGAAACTAGCTTCTCTCCTTCCTTCTCGCTTGTTTGCTGACGCTTCTCTACCTCAGCGTACACCTCATTGTAGCGTGTCTTCAATGTCTCTGTTGTAGTATTTGCGAATCCTACTCCTGTATTTACAATCTTCTTTAATAAATCTTGCATTGTTATATATATTTAGATACTGATTGAACAGTAATTTTTTTTCAAAAAATGATTTAAGTTTTACTAGAATTAATTTTTACGAGCTTCTAGCTCTTTTGACAAATCGCCAACTTTCTTTTCCAGCGTCTTCATGCGCTTTTCTACTACTTTGAATACATCAGTAGTAGGAATGTTGAATTTGTCCATTGTAGTATTCAATTGTCCAGCGAAGCTCTCTACGCGCTCATTCACACGACCTGTGATATTGCCACGTACTTCTTCATACTTAGACTCTACATTTTTTTGAAGTGTAGCTACTAGCTTTTCACCTTCTTGCTCATTTGTTTGCTGACGCTTCTCTGCTTCAGCATACATTTCATTGTAGCGTGTTTTCAATGTCTCTGTTGTCGTTGTTGCAAATCCTACACCTGTGTGGAATGCTTTCTTTAAAATACTCATCGTAAAATCAATTTAAACTGTGATGTAATAGTTAAAAATTACGCTGCAAAGATATGTACATTTGTTTTTAAGAAACAACTCGATTTTTAATTTTTATGAAATAAATTTTAAATTGATGTTTTTGATTTATTTTTAATTTTTAAAATATGTTTTTAATGCAAGTTAATTTATTATTATTGTTTGTAAATAAAAAAATGATAAAGTCAAGTTTTGATAAATTTGCTATTTTTGATAGTTTTTAGGTCGAAAAATAAGTTTTTAACTTGAAATAGGCAGCTATTTTTATCTGAAATAAGCTTTTGAGAGACATTTTTTAAATTTTATGGCGAATTTTCGCTAAATTATCATTTTGATTAAAAGAACTAGAATAAAGCATGGTTTTCCTAAGTCAGAACCTTACATAAAGTAGATTTTCATTATGCATTCCTATAAGATATTCTGTGTGGTGCTATTGAGTTTGAAGAAGAGAGAAGAGAGACCGTTCTTTTCCAATACCTTTGCGAAAGTTGATGTTTTCAACTAAGCATGAAATATATTTATCTCAGATAACAAAGTAACCAAAGTGACTTTCTTGCGTCATACCAAATGTAATTAAATCAAATGCATATAATTTTGAGTAAAAATCTTTTCTTTGCACCCAAATTTCACTCCAGTGCCACAAAGCATATCTTTTTATTTAGATACTTACACAGTATTTAATATCATTTCATAATCATCATTTATATATAAATCGACAAAACGATGGCTATTAATTTATTAAATTTAGTAAAAGGTCAGTTGAATGAAACCGTTATCGGAAAGATGTCGCAAATTGCTGGTGCGAAACATTCCGAAACAACATCAGCTATAGATACTATATTACCTGCTTTGATGGGTGCTGTGGTAAATAAAGGTTCTGATAAAAGTGGTGCAGGCGCACTACTCAACATGATTAACAGTGGCAATCATGATGGAAGCATGTTCAGTAACTTGGCAGGTTTGCTAGGTGATGCGGGAAAGACAAGTGCCATGATGGGTGTTGGAAAAACGCTAGTTTCGTCTTTATTGGGTAATCGCCAAAGCTCTATCTTGGACTTGATTACCAATAGAACATCATTAGGAAGAAATGCTTCTTCTTCACTAATGAGCATGCTTGCTCCTATGATTATGGGCATGATAGGTAAGCAGGTAAAGAGTAGTAATTTGGATGCTAGAGGCTTAATGAAGATGTTGAGTGGTCAGCGTTCTATAGTAGAGCAAGCCTTGCCAGCAGGATTTAGTAGTGCATTAGGTTTAGCAGCAGATAATCGTGCTAAATCAACGAGTTCTAGTAGCACAAACACTACTAGAACAACTACAGAGCCTGAGCGTAAGAAAGATCGTAGCGGTGGCATCATGCGTATTTTATTGCCACTATTAGTATTGGGTTTGTTAGGTTATTTCCTATCTCGCTCTTGTGCTAATGAGACTACAGCAGCAGGAGACCGATTGCAAAGCAAATACACGATAGATGCAGCAACTGGTAACTTGGTAGATAAGAAAGGTAAAGTGATAAAGAATGCGGGTGAATTCCGTGAAGTGGATGGTTACTTTGTAGATAATCAAGGCGCAAAAATTCAGGGCAAGATTGATGTAGCAAAAGAAAAAATTAATACTGCGGCAGATAAGACAAAAGAAAAAGTAGGCGAAATTACTGAAAATACAAAGGAAAAAATCGGTGATGCGACTGCTAATGCAAAGGAAGCAATTGGAAATGCAACAGATAAGACGAAGGATGCTTTGACTAACACAGGTGATAAAATTGCGTCTGCAACCACTATCACTTCGGCAGCAGCGAAAGAAAACTTTGCAAAGTTATTTAATACAAAAGCGGTTGGTACAGCATATCAATTAACTGATATTACTTTCGATCCAGAGTCGCATCGTATTACGAATATGTCGAAGGAAGAAGTGGAAGGTTTGGCTGCGGCACTAAAGGAATATCCTGATGCGCGTATTCAAGTACAAGCGCATACTGCTGATGGCAAGAATGCTATCGAAAACAAGTCTATCTCTAAGCTACGTGCAGAAGTGGTGAAGGATATGTTGGTGACTTTGGGTGTAGATGCAAAGCAGATTTCATCAAAAGGTTTAGGACTAAAATCTGAAGATGCTGCTAAGGCTGTAGCAAATGCTGTAGAAGTAATCGTACAAGAATAAATCGTAATGCTAGTTTAGAGGCTACCTGTTAGTCTCCATTACTATCAAAGTTGTTCCACCCGTTCGAGACATGTGCTCGAACGGGTATTTTTATGTG
>JAHDCQ010000278.1 GCA_020629845.1 Saprospiraceae bacterium
CATATTTTTATTGTTTCAGCACGGGTTTTGTTTTTACCCAAGTTCCTATATTTTTCAAACGGCATACATACCAACCACTACTCAAGTGCTGCATAGGTACTTGTATGTTGTTGGTTCCTTTATCAGCAGGAAATGTATTTTGATAAACAATTTGTCCTAGTGCATTTATTAATTCTATGGTCAATGCTTCCGTAGTAGGGTTTTCCCACTCCAAGCTTAGCCAATCCTTTGTTGGATTGGGATAAGCGTGAATAGCGTCGTCATTGCTACTAAAGGTATCAATATCGACTTCATTTTCTTTACGTGTTGTCACCTCTACCTGAAATGAACAAATCGCCCGATTGCCGCAAGCATCCTGTGCCAAATACGTAACCGTATAGGAACCAACAGATAGCCAAGTGCCATTGGCAGGGCCTTGTATTTTACTGATAATTACCTCTCCTTCACAGACGGAATTCACTTGGGGTAAATCCCAATTTACAGACATACTTTCATGTCCATTCAGGAGTGTAGCAGCCACGTTCGTTGGGCATTCTATGGCTAGTGTTTCGCCCTCATTCCGAATAATAGTGACCAAGAATGAACAATACCTAACTTGTCCACAACTGTCTTCTACTTTATAGGTTACGCGGGTTTCGCCTATCGGAAATACGCCACCACGCGTTGGCCCTAATACTTGTGTGTAGGTGATTTCCCCCTCATTACAGGCACTCAAAATAGTGGGAAGTTCCCATGTCACGGTCGTATCCTGACGATAGGTTTGTAAAATAATATTGAAGGGACAGGAGATGTTTAAAGTAGGCGGATTAGCATCTAATACTTCCACGCTAAATGAGCAGTAAGCTACTTGTCCACAGGCATCCATCACTTCATAGCTAATAATCGTTTCACCTAGCTGAAATACACTTCCACTTGGCAAGCCCTCGGTTTGGATGAATTGCAAACCACCTTCATCACAGGCACTCACTATTTGTGGCAAGCCCCATGTCAGTAGCGCGTCGCCCGTAGTAGTAGTCACACTAATATCTTCTGGACACTCAATGACTAAAGGTAATATTTCTTGTTGCTCTACAGTGATGATGAATGTACAAGTTTGTACTTGCCCGCAGGCATCTGTCACTTCATAGCTCACTTCTGTGCTACCTAGTGGAAATGGATTGCCTAGTGGCGGCCCTGCTTGCTGGCTAATTTGAATCCCCTCATCCATACAAGCACTAAGCACTTCTGGCAACTCCCAATTCGGAATTGCATTATCCGTAGTGGTAAATATGGTAGTATCTTTTGGACATGAAATGACTAATAACTCTAGCTCTTGCGTAACAGTTACGGTAAAAGAACAGCTTCGTACTTGTTCGCAAGCATCTGTCACTTCGTAGCTAATAGTAGTTTCGCCTACTGGAAATGCACTGCCTGAAGGTGTTCCTGCGGTTTGCGTAAACTGCACCGTTTCGTTATTACATGCACTTAGAACTTCTGGCAACTCCCAAGTAGCTATGGCAGAATCGTCTGTAGTTGTAATCATAATATCTGCAGGACAAGCAATTTCGAGTGGCTTTAAGTTTTGCGTAACCGTAACGATAAAAGCACAGTTTGCCTCTTGCCCACAAGCATCTTCAATACGATAGCTAACACGAGTATCGCCTACTGGAAATGCACTATTCAAGGGTAGACCTTCGGTTTGTGTATATTGTACCGCTTCGTTATTACATGCACTTAGAATTTCTGGCAACTCCCAAGTAGCAATAGCCGACTCATCATTAGTAGACAGTAAAATGTCAGCAGGACAAGCGATTTCGAGTGGTTCAAAACTCTGGATAACCATAACAGTAAAAGAGCAAGTTGCCTCTTGCCCACAAGCATCTGTTATGCGATAACTGATACGCGTATCGCCTAGTGGGAAAGAACTGCCAAGCGGCAAACCTTCTGTTTGAGTATAAGCAGTTGGATTCGTATTGCAGGCTGTAACGATACTCGGCAACTCCCAATTTCCAATGGTGCTAGTATTGTCGGTATATAGTATAATATCTTCTGGACAATTCACGACTAGGGGCGTAAAGGTTTCTTTCAAGACCGTGACATGAAATTCACAGCTTTCCGTATTTCCGCAATCATCCGTGATGATATATTCTACTCTTGTTCTGCCTATTGGAAAGTTACTACCACTTGTTGGACCATTCGTTTGCATCACACTAGCCGTTCCACATGCGCTGATAGCAGTAGGTGCATCCCAACTTACTACCTCCGAACTGGTAGAACTATATATAGTGATGTCATCTACACATTCTATTACTAAAGGAGCAGCATTACCCTCCTGAACAATGACGGTAATTTCATCAGAGATGGTATAAAATTTTGCTTTATCTGCCAATAAGTCCTCATCCAATAGGCGTAATTGTAATCTATAAACACCTGCTTCACTAAAGCTTACCGAGGTATTCATAGCATTAGGATTATTAAAGCTTGCTGTACCTGGCCCTTCTAATTGTATCCATTCTGAAGGTAGATTTGGAGTTTCTTCATTTTTTAGAAAGCTAGGAGTAAGTGAAATACTTTCCCCTCGCATGATTATTTGATTTTCTCCTATATCCAACAAATAACCTTGTGTTTTGCGGGCATAGGGCCAAGGTGCGCGATTGCTGCCTGGCAGAAAGCGACGAAGTGCATCGTAGCGACCTACCCAATATTCTTGTGGATGCTCATGTTTTAGTTTTTTGCCGTGCATGAGTACCTTCATGCCCTGTAGTTGATTGAAGGCTGCAAAAGTGGTAGTCGGTGGCGATACATCATCGAGATAACTAATGAATCCTAATGACGGGCCATCGTAGCGACGAGCAAAATAATTGGCATCATAATACTTACAAGCCTGCACGATTTGTTCTTCCTCTTCTTCATTGATATTATACATCAAGCGCGCCTGATTGAGATAGTAAGGAAAACCACTTGCCTTTTCATACTTTTTACCCGCATGTTCACAGTGCGAAGCATTACTATACATCAACAAATCTACCCGCTCATCTAAGCCCGCAGTCATCAAGGCTAACCCTCCACCTTGACTCACGCCCGTTACTGCCAACTCTCCATTAAAATCGGAGCGCGAAAACAGGTAATCAATCGCTCGAATACACGCCAGTACTGCATAACGATAATAATTGGTGTATTCATTCATTATATTATTTGGCTTGTAGGCATTGGAATCAACTACATCAGGTTCTGTATTGTGAATACTGATGGCAAATGCAAGCACGCCCGCTTGTTCTGCTAGGTAGATAGTAGGGGTGACTACATTGGCAATGCTACCATAGGCTGGCAAACTAAGTACGCCTGAATAAGGCCCTTCCATTTTTGGTACAGAAATATAGCCATATACGCGCCGTTGATCAATAGTTGCTACATTGATACGATAGGTAGTCGCATATTCTGATTCGCTATGGAAAGTCAGCTTTGGATCAATAGGGATGTTCGCAAGTTCTGTTCTTGCTTCTTCCCAGAAGGCATCGAAACGCGCAGGTTCATCTTCGATTGGCTGCAAGCCGAAAGGAGCAATAGCAGCAGAAGCGAATTGTTGCGTACCATTTGCACGTACGCGGCATATCACCGAAACAGGCTCATTGCTCGAAAACGAAATAGTAGAAACCCCATCTGCCTGTAAAGTCAGCGTTCCAGACTTCAAAGGAGCAGTATGCTTATCTACCATAATTTCATATTCGGCAGTAGTACTGATTGACGAATTTATTACGAATACAACATTTTCGCCCAGCGCATAATTCGCATTCGCCTTATTAGGCTCTACCGTATACGATTGTGCTTGCATACCCATGTAGAGGGTGCAAAAGCATAAGGATAATATTGTTTTCAGTTTGGAAAAGTCAGAAAGACGATACAAAAATGAAGGTGTAGAAAATGGCTGTTTTTTTTCTTCAAAACATTTGTAAGAACTAAACATAAGTACACTTTTTGTTCATGGATAATGCGCGTATAAACTAGCTGGTGCAAGTAAATAAGTAGATTTGTGAATTTGATGATTCGATAATCTGCTAGACACGCGGAATCAAGCGGATTTAAAATTTTGAATTGACAATAAGCAATCCATACTTAAATCTAATATCTATCTCATACGTACGCATTGTAAAAGTGCTACAAAAATAATAGAAAAGCTGTTGTATATGAAAGGACAATCTGCTACAGATGAGGAAAATGCAGCAAAAGTCTGTTATTTTACAGTCTGTTAATTGTAAAATAACATTAGTCCGACTGGTCTAATTTAAGTTATTAAACCAAATCTAAACAAAAGCACTACTTTTTGGAGGTCACACCACCTCCATATACCCAGCCAGTTTTGCCCGATGTAGTCTTCACTTTTATCCACGGACGATTAAAATCTTTGCCTCTTAGATTCAGCTTTGTACTACGAACAGTTGCTTCGTGCAAATACTGCAGCGTATCGCCTTCTGGCACTTCTGCTATCACTCTGCTACCTAAAGCAGGCAAAGCGCGCATCCGTAACTGATCCACCCAAGCATACATTTCTATAGGCTCAATTGGAATTTCTTTTACTACCATTGGTACAGTAGGCGTAGTAGAAGTGGGGGTATTCGTATTTTCTTTTTTACAACTTGTAAACAAGAAACCTAGAAAAAGAGCAAGAACAAGAAATCGCATAGCAAAGCTTTCTTAAATTTTAATATTAAGTATCAGGTGTTTTTAGCAGTTCCTTAATCGTATAAATCTACCTTATCCTGTATATCTTTTTTGTACAATCAAACTACATTCGCTCATTCAGTCATTCACAATTCAGTAATTGAGTATTTGCGGACTTTACACCTATACTAATTAGATGTTTTTTTTCCTGAAAGGTAACGCTTTATTCGGAAGCGGTCGCTTTTCATGTTTTAACGGCTAAAAACAATCATAAACAACTGATAATCAGCATTATATTAAAAATAAAAAATTATAATAAATCTTATTTTTTTAAGCAACCTAACTCACAAAAGCTACGTTGTGAATAGAAAATACCCAAAAGTGGTTATTTTTTTCGACTTCGTGATTTTGTCTATTTATCAATGAAACTTCCGTGCTTCAAATTTAGAAGTTTCATAGTCAATTGGCCAAATTACTAGTCCATCAATTTTACAGCTTTGAGGAACTACACTCACTAGAAGAAATCCATTTTTGAGGGATGCAGACTTTTTCTGCCTCTCCGAACACCTATCAAATTGAGAAAAAAATGGGACTGTACTTAAAGCTGACTTTCGTAAGCATGTTTACTTATGCTTCATTATTCGCAACGACCAAGCAGCTCAATTATATTGACGCTTACAAACACATCGCTATACAGGAAATGGAACGCACGGGCATTCCAGCTAGTATCAAGCTGGCGCAAGCACTCCTAGAGTCGGGCGCAGGCGTGAGTTACTTAGCACGCGAAGCCAACAACCATTTCGGTATCAAATGTGGTCGCCGTTGGGATGGTGAAGTAATTTATCGTAAAGATGATGATTACGATGCAGACGGCAACTTGAAACAATCTTGCTTTCGCAAATACAATAGCGCGAAGCAGAGTTTTCAAGCACATTCAGATTTTTTACGCAACAACCGACGCTATGGCAGCTTATTTACTTTGGAACGCACCGACTATAAAAGTTGGGCGCGTGGTCTGCGTGAAGCAGGCTATGCCACCAATCCAAAGTACTCGCGCTTGCTCATTAGCATTATCGAACGCTATGACTTGAACAAGTATGACGCAATGACCACCGACAGCTTCGAGGCAACAGAGGAATTTTTAGATGTTGAAATGGAATTGGCAGCGAAACCTACTACTAGCAAACCTGCCAATACAAAGCCTGCACCGAAGCCTACGCACAAAGAAAACGCAAACGAGTTAAAGGAAATCGTAACAAGGGTTACGAAAGTAAATCAGACAAAAATGACCCTTGCAACAGGCAAGGAGAGCATCAATCAAATCGCGCTTCGCACCAACACGCCTGCTCAAGCAATTGTACGCTTCAACGAGGGCATCAACACGACAACTACCCGCCCAGCAGCAGGCGAACGCATCTACCTACAGCCGAAGCGTAGCATGTATCGCGGTCGTAAATATTCGCACATTGTAGCAGAGGGCGAAACGATGTACGACATCGCGCAACTATATGGACTACGCCTCCATAAGTTGTATGCACGCAACTTGATGACTGCTCCCGCACAGCCTGCCGCAGGGCAAGTGATTTTATTGAGTGGTAGACGTGATCGTATGCCGACACTACGCGCTGCCAACAAAGCACAGCAAGCCATTGCTCAGGTACCAACAAGCCTGATAGATGAAGATGGTGACGAACTGATAGATTGGGAAGATGCTACGAGCAGCAACGAACCGACTACCTTCACGATAACGACACCTACGACACGACCTACTGCGCCTAAGCGACACACAAAGCCTGTGACGCGCCCCTCAGCAGTACAACGACCAGCTCCGGCGACACGCCCTGAACCTGTAGCTCGACCAGTAGTGCCTAAAACGCGCTACACGAGTGCACCACGACCAACGCTTCCTAAAACGAAGCAACATACCAGTGCTGCACTACATGCCGAATACTACAAAGTGAAGCCTGGTGATAGCCTTTTTGCTATTGCGCGTTGCTATCACCTAAGTATTGAGCAATTGAAAACATGGAATGAACTGAACGATAATAGCATACAAATAGGACAACTTATAAGGATACAATGAGGACAATAATTAAGTACAGCTTCTAGTAATTCGCGTATTCAAAAACACGCTCTTCGGGTCTGAAGAGCGTGTTTTTTTTTATTGTATGTCTTAGCTAGACTTTAGCTATTTAGTCTTTGGTCTTTAGCTTATGGTTCAACTCCATATTTCACGGGAAACACATATTAAATATTTCTATTTGACAG
>JAHDCQ010000279.1 GCA_020629845.1 Saprospiraceae bacterium
CAACTCAATTGAACGACTATGACAGAAGTAACATATTTGGTAAATAATCCTTTTCAAGAAAATACCATTATCGTGTATGACGATACGAAAGAATGTGTCATTATTGACCCAGGCTGCTTTTTTGGGCATGAAAAAGAAGCCCTCACGGGTTTTATAGCACAAAATGGCTTAAAACCTGTACGTCTACTTAATACGCATTGCCATATTGATCATGTATTTGGGAATAAATTTGTAGCGGAAACCTACAACTTGGGCTTAGAAATCCATCAAGGAGAACAAATCGTGTTGGATAGTACAGAACAGGTAGCAAAAATGTATGGTATCCCTTACCAAGAACCTTCTCCACAGCCGAGTCGCTATATCGAAGCAGGAGAAATTATCCGTTTTGGCAATACGTCCTTAGAAACCCGATTCACTCCAGGGCATTCGCCTGCAAGTATTTCTTTTTACTGCGAAGCAGGAGGCTTTATCATTGGCGGCGATGTCCTATTTCAAGGCAGTATCGGACGCACGGATTTACCTGGTGGCGATATGCAAACCTTACTTCAAAGTATTCGGACACAGTTCTTAAGCTTGCCAGATGAAACCCGTGTTTTTTCAGGGCATGGTGGCCCAACTACAGTAGGCGCAGAGCGAAAAACGAATCCTTTTTTGACTTAGAAGCTGTTTTAAAATTGGTAACTATTTAGAGGTGAGAGCAGAGATCGTCCTTTGGACTGAGAGAATAGAGCGGAACAAGTGTTTTCCTCTTCATTCCCTAGTATTCTTTGGTATTACATCCCATCTCTCTTCTCTCAACGAGCGAAGCGAATGGTCTCTCTTCTCTGCTCTAAATGATTAAGAAAATTGAAAAAATCAGACGTGCTTTTTTAGATTTTTTACATGCTAGACTTGGATTAGTTTGTAGAAACGAATACTTTGGGTGTAATTATTAGCACACATGAACAATGCAAGAAACATAGGGGAAGCACAACGCCTTTTTCATATTGGTCGGCAATATGAAGAACTGGGGGATGTGTACCATGCCGTGAAACTCTATAAAAAGTCCGTGCAAGTAGCACCGACTTGGGGGCGGCCCTATTTTCGTTTGAGCTTAATTTATAAAGCCCGCAAAGAATGGAAACCTACGCTTTACTATAGCCAAAAGGCAGCGGATTGTGATGCAGGCAATAAAGTGGCTTGGTGGAATGTAGGCATCGCAGCAACGGTACTGCAACGCTGGGAAAGTGTGCGAAAAGCATGGCAACAGCTTGGACATACCAGCAAACCAACGCCTAGAATGCAAGCTATCGAACTGCACGTTCGCAACTTCCGAGAGGTGGTATGGACAAAACCTCTGGATATGGTGCGTGTACGGATTGAGAGCATCCCACATCCCTTTTCAGGACGACGCTATGGGGAAGTCATTCTGCATGAGTGCGAAAGCGTGGGAAATATAGTTGCTGCTAAGCAAGCGATGTCAGTTTATAAGGAAGTACAACGCTTGGAGCGTTCTTTTTTTGACACCTATTCCGTCATCATTCATACCGAATCGAGCGCGGATATTGATATATTGGATAAACTTTGTTTAGAAGCGGAATTGGGTTTTGATAATTGGTCAAATACCAATGAACTGCATCTCAATAAGCAACGTACAGCTACTCCAGAGTACTATATGAAACGCTTCTTCGATAAAGGTACAAATCCACCACAGCATTCGCATCTTATAGGCATTGCCGCTAAACGCAAAACCGACGTGCTAGACGTACTAGAAGCTTGGCGGGTAATTAGTCTGGGCGCATATAGCCAATTGGAAAAACATTAGCAAAAAACTCCTATCACTTGAAAAAAATTGCTTTACTCGGCCCTGCTTACCCATTGAGAGGAGGCTTAGCGGCTTTCAACGAACGGCTTGCCTATGCACTACAAGCCGAAGGCTATCAGGTAACGCTATACACCTTTTCTTTGCAATATCCGAGCATGCTATTTCCTGGGAAAACACAGTATTCGGATGATCCCGCACCAGAAAATCTAGAGATTTATGAATGGATAAATTCCATCAACCCTATCAATTGGCGACAGGTGGGAAACAAAATCGCTAAAACAGCTCCCGACATATTGATTTGTGCGTTTTGGTTGCCCTTCATGGCTCCCTGTCTTGGTACTATTTGTCATATCGTGCGGCGTAAGGCAGGAACGCGTATTATAGGCTTGGTGCATAACGCCATTCCGCATGAATCCCGTCCTGGCGACGATGCCTTAGCCAAATACTTCATTCAGTCCGCAGATGCTTTCCTTACGCTCTCAGAGTCGGTAGCCAATGATGTGCGTATGATGGATAAGCAAAAGCCAATTGTGGAGGCAATGCACCCTATATATGATAGTTATGGTGAACCCGTAACTAAGGCAGTAGCAAGGCAACATTTGGGTTTAGAGCAAGCGGGTAAATACATCTTGTTTTTTGGATTTATTCGAGCATATAAAGGACTAGATGTATTGATAGAAGCTATGCGCGACTCGCGTATTCGGTCTATGGGAATTAAGTTAATTGTGGCAGGAGAATTTTATGGAGGCGAAGAACAGTATCAACAGCAAATAGATGAAGTGGGTGTCCGTGATTTACTGATTCTGCACAACAAATTCATCGCTAATGATGAAGTACGCTACTACTTTGGAGCGGCCGATTTGGTAGTGCAACCCTATAAGACCGCCACACAAAGTGGTATTTCACAGATTGCTTATCATTTTGAAAAACCGATGGTTGTAACTAAAGTTGGTGGACTGCCCGAAATAGTACCACATGATGTAGCAGGCTATGTGACGGAAGTGGACGATAGAGCAATTGGCAATGCTATCGTTCGATTTTATGACTATGCGCGCGAAGCGGATTTCATTAAAGGGGTGCAGCAGGAGAAGAAACGCTTTGCCTGGGAGGGCTTAGTAAGTCGTTTAGAGGAGTTGTTTTGAAAGCGTTCGTAAATTTCTACTACTTGCTCAAGTAAAAAGGCTATCCGTCTAACAAACTCTTACTTTTTCTGGCCACGCATCCCGTCCACCCATGCTTCCCACACATTGAACATACGCATAGTGTATTCTAGCTTAGTTTCTTCAAAGAGCGCGTCAATCTCTGCACGACTCATGCGTTCCCAAGTGATGTCTTGTGCTTCCAAATTCGCAAAGCCCAAAACCACTGCCGCCACAATAGCCGAGTTATTTTTCAATGATTTTAAATCCACTTTGTCATAGGTATCCGAACTCGCATGATAGTTCAAACCATAGACTTGGGGCTTATGACTCGCTACTAGATTTCCCACGCCTTGCAGCATGAAATCGAAATTATCTGTTCCTACAATCGGCACATTTACATGATTGAATTCCCCTAGCTTTTCGACAGGCTGCAACACCTTGTCCAAGGCAGGTATCAGCTTGGCTTGTCCATTTGTGAAGAAGCCAATAATATCGCCACTTCCAATATCCACCGACATTGCCATGATGTGCTTATCCATATCAGCGAGATAACGTTTAGTATAATCCCAAGAGCCAAAATATCCCTGCTCTTCGCCGTTCCAAAGCGCGAAACGAATCGTGCGTTTCGGACGAATATTTAAGGCATGCATTTGGCGAGCAATATCAATCAGCATGGATACATTGCAGCCGTTATCATTCGCGCCAGTACCTAATGCCCACGAGTCGAGATGTGCACCTACCACAACTACCTCCTCAGGCTTTTCGCTTCCTTTTATTTCAGCGATTACATTATGACTCTCGAATTCGCCCCCTACTTGCGCCTGTATGCTGGCTTCTAGCTGGAGTTTGCCTCCTTTTTGAAGTGTACGAATACAACGCTTTGCATCTTCTCGTGCCATCACGAGCTGTGGGATTTGCCCTGCATCCGTTGTTTTAGACGTAATAAACCGATACAGTAAACCACTTGGCCGCGATGCCATGAAGATGATACCTTTTGCACCATATTTTAGCGCAGCTACTTCCGTTGCTGTAGCTGCTGCATATTCTGCGAATAAGCCATTAATATCTAAGCAAAGATCGGTTTCTACTAGTGCAAATTTTCCACGTATTTTTTCACCAAGCGCATCAAAATCGGTTGCTTTTCCCATACCCACGTACACTATTTCTCCTTTATAAATATTGGGAATTGCTTGGTATTTTGCTACTGCACTAGGTTTAAAATTTAATGCACCTGACACCTCTACAGAGGTAGATTTAGGCAACCAAAGTACGGGCATATTGAAGGCTTCTTTGCGTACCCTAAGCCCTGCTACTCGGAGCTTATTGTATGCCCACTCTACGGCTTGTTCATTGGCTTCTGAACCAGTCACACGTCCACCAATGTCGTCGCAAAGCTCTTGCAAGTCCTCTTCGATTGGGGTTGATGCTAGTAGCTTTTCTACTAGACGTGTTATGTCTTTTTGTGCCTGTATATTCAGACTAAAAATAAAGCAAAAAAGAAAGAGTAGTAGTTGTTTTCGTTTCATGAGTTGCTAATATTGAGTACCGTTATAAAAAATGAGGGATACTCCAAAGTGCATAAAGTCATCCTTCGTGTTTTCTAAAGGTGTATTAGGATTGAGTAAGTTGTTCAAATTCGTAAGCTCAAAATCTCCCCAGGGTATCCACACAAAAGGCTGAAGAGATAGTGACATAAAATCACCTACTTCTGCTGAAAGTCCTATGAAAAAACGACTACTATAAGCGGTGTCTTCTACTATCCCATTTGTCAAATCTCTATTTGTTTCAGTATTGATTTTGAATCGGTCTTGGTTGATTGAACCACCAAAACTCCATGTGTCATTGACGAAGGTAGTGTATCCTATACCAAATGTGCGATAACGGTATCCTAACGTTCGATAGGTAAATTGACCTTCTAAATCAGTACCTTCTGCACGGGAGCGTTTGAACCGTTCCGTCCAAGTAAATTCTAGCCCTGCAAAACCAGAACGATATCTTGCACCCAAACCTATTCCATTTAATACGCGAAGATTATCCAAGCCAAATTTCTTACTAGTCTGGGCATTATTATAATTATCAATAATAGCATTAAAAGAAGGTGCATCAGCATAGGCTAGAGAGTAGTTCACAGAAAGATTAAACTGGGCTTTTGCACTCAAAAAACTACAAATTAATAGTATAAAAAATATTCCTAATCGAAGCACTTGCATGTATTTTATCATTTTGCTGGCAAGATACGTTTTTTGGCATATTTCCACGAAAAAAGGGCAAGTGCGCTAACACCTGCCCTTTAAGCCTAGTTTCCCTAAACTTCTATAATCTCTTTCTGTATATGAAATTCAATGCTGAACATCATTAGTTCACCTTAACTAAGCACCTCTGCTGCTACGGCTACTTCTTGCAGAAGAACGTGAGCTGCTGCTTCTTGGTGAAGACGAACGGCTGCTACTCTTGTAGCTGCTATTGCTTCTTGAAGAGCTGCGTGAGCTATTGTAGCTACGACTCGATGAGTTGCTTCTGCTACTATTATAGCTGCGTGAGTTAGAACGTGAAGTGCTTGGCTTATTATAAGAACGCGTTCTTGATGAAGGCTGCGTTCTAGTTGTTGTTTTGCTGCGACTACGCTCGTATGAACGACTTGGAGTGCTCTTACGTGTAGTAGTGCTAGGACGCGTACGTTCTACCTGACGTGTTGATGGACGCGTCGTGCTGCGAGTGCGCGATGTCTTACTAGGTGAAGACTTCGTACTTGGCGATGTCTTCGGTGCAGTACGCGTAGGCGTTCTGCGTGTCGTAGAACGTGTATCTCTATACACATCATCGCGACGATTGCGAGAGTTGTTATCTACTCTTGAACCACGAGTATTCGAGCGATTATAAGTACTCCCTGACTGGCGTGAGCCATAGTAAGAACCACGGTTGTTAGCATTACTACCATTACCGTTATTGTTAATCACGGTGTAGCTATTGCCACTACCCCAAGATGGTGGGCAATCGTAGTTGGTGAATGTAGTGCCACCCCAGCCACCGCCAATGTTGCCATAAGAATTCCAGCTGTTCCATCTGTTCCAACGGTTCAGTCTGTTGTAAGGAGAATAGCCCCACGTACGGTAAGGATTATATGCGTAGCTGTAAGGATTTCCCCAAGCATAAGCGCGATTAGCTCGCCATGCACGACGATAGCTGTTGTAATTTGCCCAGCGATAGGTATTGTAAATGAATACACTCAAACCATTTGGGCTATAAGCTGCATAGCTTGAATATGGGTTGTAGTAATAAGCATCTACATACACAGGGTCATAAAAACCGAATCCACGATAAGGGCGGTTGAAACGACGAATACGCGATGTGTAATAGTAATCGTATGGATTTTCTTCTCCATAGTACTCATAATCAGCATCGTCATAGTCGTAATCATCCTCGTAGTCATAATCAGTAGTGTATTCTACATCTGCGTCTACAGCATCAGGGTTGTAGTAGACATCGTCATACTGAGCCATTGCAAATGTAGCTACCAACATCAGCACGAGAGCGGTTAAACTATACTTTTTCATGCTATTAATTTTTATCATGTAATTTATCAAATCTCTCAAATTTAAAAGTGGTCAAGGAAACTTTATTTTACCATTCCACTTACAGCCACTAATTTATTACTTTTGAGCCGTTTTTTTAGTTAAGGTCACCATAAAAGCAGGCACAGGCTTGTTAAATATTTTGAAATAGCTCTTAAATGCTGTTAAATTGACTAAAAAAAGTGGCTTTTTCAGATTTTTTGAAATAAAAAATTGGAAAACCCATTAGTGGCGCATATATATAGTGATAACGCAAAAGAGACCAAAAAGGATTGAACTAACGTCTATAAATATGTCATAAAACAGTAGACTATACTTATAATGTTCTACTATTATTGACATAATTGGTAGAGGGTC